>NZ_JAVETM010000121.1:0-2510 GCF_034006065.1 Desulfobotulus sp.
TACCAGACAGCAGTTTCCCGGCTGGAGAGCCGGTGGATACGAGAATGGCCCCTGAACGACCAGGTTGATTATCGGGTGGCGCCCTATACCAACTTTATCCAGGAGGAGCGCCGCCTGAAAGAGGCAGAGGTTATGATGCTCCAGGAACTGCCCCTGGAAGAGAGGATGCTGAGGTTCCGCTCCATGGGATATCTGAAGTTCGACCATACCCGTCTGGATGACCAGGGGCGATATCTCTTTATCTTCAAGACTACTCCTGAAACCCTGGCAGCAAAATTCCGGCAGGGTGATTTTCTAAAGCTTGTGCCCCAGGGAATGGTCGATATCCAGAACGGGTTTCCCGTTATCATGGAGGAGTACGATATGGGAACGGGGGAAATCGGTCTCCTGGTCCGATCCGGCAGAATCAACCCGGATAAGGGGCTGTTCTATTCCCTTGAAGAAGAGCTGGACGACTGGAATCAGGAAAAACTCCTCCACGCCTCGTCTTCCCTTTTTTCAGATGAAAAATATCTCCATATCAGAGAGCTTCTTGCCGGAACGGCCCAGGAGCGGCAGGCGCCGTCAGCCTCGGCCTGGGCTGAAAAATGGCTGGCCCAGGATGATCAAGGGCTTAATCCAACCCAGCAGAGGGCCCTGATGCTGGCCTTTCAACACCGTACCTCAATGATCCAGGGTCCGCCCGGCACAGGAAAAACCCATCTGCTCGGATGGATCATCATTGCCCTGATCCTTTGCGCCCATGATGCTGGAACGCCCCTTCGCATCGGCATCAGCGCCCTGACCCACCAGGCCATTGACACGGTGTTGAAAAAAATAGCCCGGCTGGTAAATGAACATCTGCCTGGAGGAAAATTTCCCGGCCGGTGTGTGAAATGGGGCGAGGATAAATCCCCAGGGGCAGAAGGAGCAGAAGGGGCAGAAACATCCCTTTCCGGTCATTGCCCAGGTATGAAGGTTGAATACACAAAGGATGCCCACGGCCTTTCCGGTCATCCCTGGCTGATTCTGGGCGGAACAGGATACGGGTTTTATTCCCTGTTTAACAGCAAAAAAAAGGGGTTTCCCCCGGCACTGGACTGGGTGATCTTTGATGAGGCCTCCCAGCTAGCAATGCCCCAGGCTTTGCTCAGCCTTATGTACGCCAGGAAGAATTTTCTCTTTCTCGGGGATGTTAACCAGCTTGCGCCCATTGTCATGGGAGACTACAGGGGCGGTGAAACGGAAAACGGGGTCAATTTCAACGAATCCATTCTGTCCAACATCAAAGATCTCTACCCGGATCACCACAGGGTCACCCTTGACACCACCTATAGGATGAACAAAGAAATCTGTGCATTCCCTTCAAAGACCTGGTACGACAATATCCTCGTTCCTGACCCTTCAGTGGAAAATATAAGGCTTTGCCTGGATACCATCCATGAACGACAGAACCGCCACGGCCGGAGCAGGGGAGGTGGTCCTGTTCCGGCGGGGATGGAAATTTTCCCAAAAATGGCGCCTGGGAACGAGTATCCCGTAAACCGGACAGGGGATGACCTTACCCTCGGTCGTATCCTCAATCCTGAACAGCCTGTTGTGCTGGTCCTGATGGAACACCGGGGATGCTCCCAGCGGTCGGATATGGAGGCAGACCTCATGGCGGCCCTGGCCCGCCGCCTGATTGTCGGTCATGGTCTCACCCCGGATCAGATGGCCCTTGTCACCCCCCACAGGGCCCAGAACAATGCCATACTCCAGCGCCTGGAAGAGACACTCGCAGATGGGGCAAAGGGTAATTTACACCTCCCCCTTGTGGACACTGTGGAGCGGGTCCAGGGTGGTGAGCGGGACGTGATACTTTTCGGACTCACAGCATCCCACCCCGACCATTTGCTCAACGAATTTTTAAACAGCCCCAACCGCCTCAATGTGGCCATGACCCGGGCCAGGAAAAAACTGGTGATCATCGGCAGCAATGCCTTTTTTTCCCTCCTCCCCAACTCGGAAAATCTGCTTGCCAAAAACAGCTGCTTTAAGCAGCTGCTGGCCCATTGCCACGCCAGGAACGTTGTTTTTCACTTTCCTGCTGAAAAATAACTTCAGCCCTGACCCTGGAGAGAATGAGCCAGCGGCCGGGGTTTGCCGAAACCCTGGAAGTTCCCTTGTCATGATACAATACAGGGATACCTTGTGTAAATGTCGGTAATAAATAGTATTCCTTGACTTTTTGTCTTGAAATGCTTGAAATGGTTGAAATAGATAGATCCGATCAAGCCAAAGAGCCAAGAGATTGAAGGGGTTTGTGTTCGTTTGATAAATATCGAAGAACTGGAACAATAGAGATTTTGGAGGATTAAATGACCAGGACAAATACAACCGAGACAGGTGTAAGCTTGGGCAGCAGTCAGACCAACGACAGCAAGAACATGGAAAAACTAAAGCGTGGTTTTGCCTATAAGCTCTTTTATCAGCAGGGAGTGTGGCCGCAGAACGCATCCCTCAACGATTACTATCTTGCAGTGAGCTAT
>NZ_JAVETM010000052.1:0-17033 GCF_034006065.1 Desulfobotulus sp.
AAAAACCAGATGGCGGGCTATGAAGGTTACTACGCCAGCATCTTTTACTGCTACTTTGCCGCTTCCGGATTTCAAGTGAAAGCAGAAGACGCCACAAACCTGGGCCGCATGGACATGAGTGTCTTTTACGGAAATGCCGTATATATCTTTGAGTTCAAGGTAATTGAAAACAGTGCCGAAGAAAGAGCCATGGAACAGCTTTTAAAAAAACAGTACCACCAGAAATACGAAAAGCCCGGAACCACCCTTTTCCTCATTGCCGTGGAGTTTTCAAAGGAAGATCGCAATATCAGAAATTTTGAGTTAAAATGCCTCCCATAAAGGAAAAAGCGCCCCCCATACCGGAATCCGCTTCCCTGCATCAGGGAAAGACATGGGCCTTTTGAAAAATCTCATCCTTTCCAGGATCGACCGCAGAGAAAGGCTGCCTGCCTATCTGGATCTCATGAAAAAAGTACTGATAAAAAGCAGGGCATAAAATCCGGCCGTGCTTACCCAAAGACTCCGCAACCCGTTTCCCGAGGACTTTTTTGCCCCAAAGGCCACCATGGCCCCTGTTTTGCATAAAACCCCATCAACCACTCACCAGGGAGGGCAGCCATGTTCGATCAAAAATCCATTCTCATCACAGGCGGCACAGGATCCTTTGGAAGGCAATATACCAAAACCCTTCTTTCCCGCTATCAGCCCAGCCGAGTTGCCATCTATTCCAGAGATGAACTCAAACAGTATGAAATGGCACAGGAATTTGATGATCCCTGCATGCGCTACTTCATCGGTGACGTGCGAGACAAGGAGCGTCTCACCGTCGCCATGCGAGGGGTGGATATTGTGATCCATGCCGCAGCTCTCAAACAAGTGCCTGCTGCGGAATACAATCCCATGGAATGCATCAAGACCAATATCTACGGTGCCCAAAACGTCATCCAGGCGGCTTTTGCCAATAATGTCGCCAAGGTGATCGCCCTCTCCACGGACAAGGCCGCCAACCCCATCAATTTATATGGGGCCACCAAACTGGCCTCAGACAAGCTCTTTGTGGCCGCCAACAATATGGCGGGTAGTCATAAAACCCACTTCTCCGTGGTGCGCTACGGCAATGTGGTGGGCTCCAGAGGATCGGTGGTGCCTTTTTTCAAAAAACTCATTGCGGAAGGAAGCAACCACCTTCCCATCACCGATCCCCGCATGACCCGCTTCTGGATCACCCTGCAGCAGGGGGTTGATTTTGTTTTGAAGAATTTTGAACGCATGCGCGGAGGAGAAATCTTTGTGCCCAAAATCCCCTCCGTGCGCATCACGGATCTGGCAAGGGCCATGGCCCCGGATCTGGAACAGCGGATCATCGGCATCCGCCCCGGAGAAAAGCTCCATGAGACCATGTGCCCTGCGGACGACTCCCACCTTACCCTGGAGTTTCATGATCATTATGTCATCAAACCCACCATCATCTTCTGCAACCGCAACAACATGTTTGACGTGAATCTCCTGCGGGAGGAAGGCAAACCCGTGGAGGAAGGTTTTGCCTACAACTCAGGCACCAACCCGCACTTTCTTTCCGTGAAGGAAATACAGGAATTCAACCATCTGGCGGGAATATGAACTCTCAGAAAAGATCCTGAAAAAACCTGCTTTCTACAAATAAGAACCCAAATATTATAGAGAATCCATGAGCATAGCCATCATCCCAGCCAGAGGTGGGAGCAAGCGTATCCCCGGTAAAAATATCCGCTTTTTTGCGGGAAAGCCCATGATTGCCTACAGCATTGAAGCAGCTATACATTCAGGACTTTTCGATCGTATTATCGTTTCAACCGACTCCCCCGAAATTGCATCAATCGCCCTGGAATACGACGCTGAAATCCCATTTTTCCGCCCCCCTGAACTTGCCGATGATCATACACCCACAGCGCCAGTTCTGCTTCATTGTCTTCAATACATTGAAAAAACATATGAATTACCAGAGTATGCCTGCTGTATATATGCCACAGCCCCTCTCATTCAGCCCCGCTTCATTAAAAAAGGCTATGAGACCATTATAACGCGCAAAGTCTCTTCCGTGTTTTCCGTCACAAGCTACGCAGCTTCTATTTTCCGTGCTCTCCGAATAACAAAAGATGGGCATCTTGCCATGTTCTGGCCGGAGCATGAACTGACCCGCTCCAACGATCTTCCCGAAGTTTTTCATGATGCAGGGCAATTTTACTGGTTTAACTGCAGAAAATTCATGGAACGTCCGAAACTATATACAGACGATGCCCTACCGGTAATCCTGCCCCGGCATCTAGTACAGGATATTGATACGGAAGAAGACTGGCAACGGGCGGAATATCTTTACAAGGCCCTGCAAATGGAACAGAAACAGGAAGAATAAACCTATCAGACCTCCCAACAATGCAGACAGGAAAGCCAATGACCCATAAAACATATCAGACGGAACAGGAAGATTTCTGGGCTGGTTCCTTTGGCACAGAATATATTGAAAGAAACCGGACCCCCCAGCTTCTTGCTTCCAACCTCCACCTTTTCTCTAAAATTATTGGTTCTACAAAAGGTGTAAACAGCTTTTTAGAAATCGGTGCCAACATCGGCCTCAATATTGACGCCATCAACCTGCTCTGCCCCGGGAAAAGAACTTCCGCACTTGAACTCAACGAAAACGCCTTCCGCACCCTGCAAAACAAGTGTACAGGCACAGCACACCACGGGTCTATTCTGGATCTGAATGCGGCAGAGCTCCCGAAATTTGATTTTGTTTTTACCAAGGGTGTGCTCATACACATCCATCCGGACAAACTGCCTCTGGTTTATGAAAAACTCTTTACCCTTTCTTCTCAATATATCTGCATTATTGAGTATTATAACCCAACTCCCGTTTCTGTTGACTACAGGGGTTTCCGGAACAAACTTTTCAAAAGAGATTTCGCAGGAGAAATGCTCACAGCCTATCCATCCGCCACTCTGGTTGACTATGGCTTCCAGTACCACAGAGACCCTGCCTTCCCACAGGACGATCTGAGCTGGTTCCTGCTTGAAAAATAACAGCTACAATTTTGTAAGGGGGGCTTCATGCAGATCTGTAAAAAATGCAACATGCCGGACACAAGGCCGGGAAGTGTTTTTGAAGAAGGGGTATGTCTTGCCTGCCGCAATTACGAAAACAGACAACACATTGATTTTGAAGAAAGGGAAGCCCTGCTTGCAAAAATCTGCAAGGAAAGAATCGCCGAGGGAGATGAATATGACTGCGTCTGCGCCGTATCCGGCGGCAAGGACAGCACCTATATCGTAGCCACCCTCACCGGCCTTGGCATGAAGCCCCTTCTGGTGACCGTAGCCGATGAGTTCACTAAAACCCAGGCCGGAAAACACAACCTCAACAACCTTTCCGAACGCTTTCACTTAGATCACCTCCTTGTGCGCTTCTCTCCCAAGGAATTCCGGGAAAACACCCTGCGGGACTTTGAAAAAGAGCTGAATCCATTAAAGTGGATTGAAGAAAAACTATATGAAGCCCCTTTCTCCATAGCCAAAAAATTCAAAATACCCCTTGTTTTTTTTGGAGAAAACAGTGGCTATGAATATGGATCGGACAATGCACTGAGCCTGACCCATCCGCTGAGCGATGCGGAAACCACTGTTTACTACTTTTTTGCATTTCAGGCCTACAATGAAATCGAAGTGATGAAAAAGTCCAAAGAGCTGGGCTTTAAGGATCTTGACTATTTTGGTGAGTGGTATCGACAGGGGAATATTGAAAATTTTACCCAAATTGACAGCATGGGCTACATTGCACACATATGGACAAAATTTCCAAAATTTGGATTCCAGCGTGTATCGGACATGACAAGCAGAATGGTAAGAAAGGGGCTGCTGACAAAAGAGCTGGCTGATCTGTTAATCCGGGAGCGTGACTATGTCCTTGATCCCTTTGCCAAGCGAGATTTTTGCAGCACAATCGGAATAACCGAAAGCTATTTTGACAAAATTGTCGATCTCCACGCCAACCGAAGCATCCTTGTCAAAGATGCCAATGGCTGCTGGAGAAGAAACGACCTGATCTAATCTCCTTTCTTCCCAGGAAAAAGGATTGCGTTTATCATGGATAACTTCATCCGCCCCTTTCCAAGGGTCATCCGTATCGAACCGGCCAGTACCTGCAATCTGCGATGTTCCCACTGTCCCACGGGAACCGTTGCCATACAGCGGGGCATCATGTCCTGGGAAACCTTTATCCTGATCCTTAATAATATCCAAAAAAACCGCCATGCCGTTCAGGTGGCGGTTCTCTACCATGGCGGCGAGCCCCTCCTGAATCCCCACTTTGCTGCCATGGTGGAAAAGGTAAAAGCCCTGGGCATTCCTCTGGTCAAAACCGTTTCCAATGGCATGCTGCTCACCCCGGAAATTTCAGAAGCCCTCATGGATGCGGGTCTCGATGAAATGGAAATCTCCCTTGACGGCATCACCCCTGAGACCAGTATGCGGGTTCGCCGCGGAAGCGACTACACTCGAACCATCACCAACATCAAAGCCCTTATTGACCTGAAAAAAAACAAGGGAACCCATCTCCCCAAGCTTTCCATATCCAACACGCAGTTCCCGAAAAATGAGAGAGATCTTATTTCTGAAGAACCCTCACCTGCCCAGTATCTAATCGAAGAATTTTCTGAGTACCCCGAAGGGACCGTACACTTCAAGGCTAACTGGGCAATGCACTGGCCCGAGATAAAAATCGACCCCGATCTTTATAGAATCTTCATTCAAACCCCACCTTCACCGCCTGTGAACTACTGCGACAATATAGAAAACACCCTCACAGTACGTTGGAACGGTGACATAGTACCCTGCTGCTATGATCTCACCAGTCTCGAAATCCTTGGTAATATTCACCATGATACATTGGAAAACATATGGAACAATAAATTATATATCTCCTTGAGAAAAAGTATTCAGACCATGTGTTTTAAGGATTTATGCCGAAACTGTGGCACTGTAAATAGCAAGAAATTTTTATCCGAGACCCGCATCGCGGGTCAAAACACAACGATAACGAAAAGGAATCAAAATGAGCTACCTAAAAAGCAATAAGGACTATTACGAAAAAGGTTACCATGCCACAAATGTGGATCATCCCATTTTTCGTTTTCATGGACGTATCTTAAAACATGACTTCCAGTTTGGTAATAATTTTGAAAAAGCACTCGATTTCGGCTGCGGACAAGGGGCTGCTGTCAACTTTTTTGCTCAACACGGCTTTAATGCGCACGGCGTAGATATCAGTGAAACCGACATCACCATAGCCAAACTCCGATACCCCCACATTGCAAACAGATTTACTGTCTGCCATGCATCGCCCAGCGAAAATGACCACTATGGATTCAAAGACAATATTTCTGTAGTAACAGCTATTCAGTCTTTGTATCTCCTTTCAGACACGGACTTCGAAATATGTATCAATAAAATATATAACTCCATGCATTCTGGAGCCATATTTTTTGCCACAATGATGGGAGAAAACAGCAAGGAGTTTTTTGATAACTCCACACCTTTCAAGGATGGCCTGCGTATTGTCAACTATAAAAATCATAGAATCGAGGTAAAAAACTACTACATGTCTTTTATAAAAGACGAACAACACCTGAAGGAGAAATTTCATCTCTTTACCCCTCTGCATACAGGATACTACGCCGCAAAATATACAAACGATGAAGGGGATGCATTTCACTACACTTTTTGCGGTTTAAAACCTTAACAGCGGAGACAAAACCCTATAACCTCAAAGATATAAACTGCAAAAAATGGCGCATTGTCATATGCGCCATCCAGGTATCAGAGCATGAGGAACCAAGGTTCATATACGGGAAAAACGAATGGCTATTTTTTTCAGGACAGACTCGTCAATATTAATAGGTACCGGACACCTTATGCGCTGCCTGACCCTGGCCAAGGCCCTCCAAGCCAGAGGTGCGGACTGCCATTTTCTCTGCAAGGACATCCCCGGTCATTCCATGGAAAAAGTCAGAAGCCATGGTTTTCCGGTATTCTCCCTTGCTCCCGGAAAAGAAAACCCGGATCCGGGGGATCCCGTCCATGCACACTGGCTTGAAGGATCATGGAAAGAAGACGCGGCCCAAAGCCTTTCTTTTATCAAACACAGACAACCAGACTGGATAGTTGTGGATCATTACGGCCTCGACATCCGCTGGGAAAAAGAAATCCGGCCCTGTACGGGAAAAATTTTTGTTCTGGATGATCTGGCGGACAGATGCCACGACTGTGACATCCTTCTCGATTCCGGCAGAGAACCGGAAAGTCTCGATTATAAAGACCTGGTTCCTCCCCATTGCATCCAGCTCCTGGGTACAGACCATCTCCTTCTGCGGGAAGAATTTATCCGGATGCGGCCGGAAAGCCTGAAAAAACGTAAAACCCCCGCTCTCCGCCGCATTCTCATCACCATGGGTGGTATGGATACCGCCAACCTCACAGGACGCGTTCTAAAGAAGCTCCAATCCTTCCCCTTCATCAAAGAACTGGAAGTGGATCTTGTTCTGGGAGGCAAGGCCCCTCATATGGAAGCCGTCCGACAAGAACTCGTTTCTTTTCCCTGCCCCGTACAGATGCACATCGACACCCCGTCCATGGCCAAACTCATGGCCAAAAGCGATCTGGCCATCGGTGCTCCGGGCAGCACGGCCTGGGAATTCTGCTGCATGGGGCTCCCTTCCTTCCTCTTCCTCCTTGCGGAAAATCAGAAAACCATAGCCAAGCACCTGAAACGGCATGAAGCGGCATGGATTTTTGAAAACATAGAAGAAGGCCTGACCGAACTCCCCTTACTCCTTGAAAAAATCAAAAAAAATCCTTTATCGCTGCAGGAAATATCAGTGAAAAGCCAATACCTCACCGATGGAAAAGGGACGAACAGGGTTGTCCGGCATTTTTTTGCCGACCCCCATAGGGGCACAAAATGACTCCCTCTCCCGAAAACATTCTTTTTCTAGGCCCTCCGGATTCTCCTCTTATCCTCTGGCTTGAGAATCAGGGAGAAAACGTCATCTCAACCACAGAAAAAATCGATACCTCTCTCATTTTAAATAAGCATATTGATTTCCTGATTTCCTACGGATACCGTCATATCCTTAAAAAAAACATCCTGGATCTTCTGCCTGATAAAGCCATCAACCTTCATATTTCCTTACTGCCCTGGAACAGAGGGGCAGATCCCAATTTCTGGAGCTTTGCAGAAAAAACCCCCAAAGGCGTTTCCATTCACCTGCTTGATCCAGGGCTTGATACGGGAGATATTCTTCTTCAAAAAGAAGTCTTCTTTGATTCCCGGAAAGAAACCCTTGCCTCTAGCTATGAAAAACTCCACCATGAAATCCAAAGGCTTTTCATGGAAAACTGGCTTAAAATCAAAACAGGTCAGATCAAAGGCCAGAAGCAGCAGGGACAGGGAAGTTTTCACAGACTCATCGACAAAGAGTCCCTTTTCCACCGTCTTCCTCAAGGCTGGGAGACCTCTGCATCTATTGTTGAAAGTCTCTACTCCCATGAAAGGAAAGGCCCATGACCCCTCCATCCATCAGCATACAGGGCAGACGCATCGCCTCCGATACGCCTCCCTATATCGTTGCCGAACTTTCCGCCAACCACAACGGCAGCCTGGCACCACGGGAAATCCCATCCGCTTTACTGTTTTCCATTTTCACACCACGATGCTTCAGTGGCCCATAATCTTTAAATATTTTTCAGAAAGAGGCAGGCATTGGAAAACAAAAACACCAATCCAAACGATTATGACAGCCCCTGGAAAGAGGCTGTGGAAAGGTACTTTAAGGAGTTTTCCGCTCTTCTCTTTCCCCATGTCCATGATGAAATTGACTGGACTCAAAAACCCGTATTCATAGACAAAGAGCTTCAGAAACTTGTCTGGAATTCAGAAACCGGAAGACGGTACGCGGATAAACTGGTCAAGGTTCGTACAAAGAGAAATAAGGAAATCCGGGTCATCATTCATATTGAAGTGCAAGGGGAGCCTGAAGAGGTCTTTTCCGAGCGCATGTTCATCTACTATATCAGCATCTTCAGACATCACAGAACCGATGTGGTCAGCCTTGGCGTGCTTACGGACAACAAAAAAAGCTTCAGGCCGGATTCCTATTCCAGGGCTTTGTGGGGATGCAAACTTGACTTCTGCTTTCCCATTGCAAAACTTCAAGACTGGGAAGATAAATGGGATGTGCTTGAAAACAGTGACAATGTTTTCGCTCTGGTGGTCATGGCCCAGATAAAGGCCAAAACCAGCCGCACCGCGGATGAACTGAAAGCCTGGAAATTTCATCTTGTGAGACTCATGTATGAACGCAGCTACGACAGGGAAGGCATACAGGAACTGTTCCGCTACATCGACTGGATGATCCGCCTGCCCGTTGATCTGGAAAGACAGTTCCTTGAGGACGTTTACCGCATGGAGGAGGAAAAAGAGATGCCATACATCACAAGTGCAGAACGGTTTGGTATGTATAATGAAAAAATTCAGACTATCATGCGTTTTTCAAAACTGAACCTTAAACCTGAAGATATTGCAGCAGGTGTCGGACTCACCCCTGAAAAAGTAAGGGCTATCCTTGAGGCAAAGGAAAAAGGGCTGGATATTTTGATGAATGAGGATACAGCCAAACAGTAACCCTTTGTTTGCAAAATGCAAAAATCCCCCTTTTTCCCATTTGTGTCATGACCTTTGTTGCAGGGGCAGGCTCCCATACCTGCCCCGATGGCTTTTTGCATGAAAGGAGTCAGCAGGAATGAGCGTCCCCTCCATATCCATCCACAAGCGCCGGATCTCCTCCCTTGATCCCCCCTATATCGTTGCCGAACTTTCCGCCAACCACAACGGCAGCCTGGAAAGGGCGATCACCATTCTGGAAACCGCCAAAAAATGCGGCGCGGATGCGGTGAAACTCCAGACCTATACGCCAGAAACCCTCACCCTCAACTGCGACAGCGAAGACTTTCAGATTAAAGGCGGCCTCTGGGACGGAAAAACCCTGTATGAACTTTACCAGTGGGCCCACATGCCCTGGGACTGGCACGTTCCCCTCTTTAACCGGGCAAGGGAGCTGGACATCACCATTTTCAGCACCCCCTTTGACAGAACCGCCGTGGATCTTCTGGAAGATTTAAACGCTCCGGCCTATAAAATCGCTTCCTTTGAGGCCGTGGATCTTGCCCTGATCCGCTATGCCGCTTCCACCAAAAAGCCCATGATCCTTTCCACGGGCATGGCAGACATGGAGGAAATCGCAGAAGCCGTTCAGGCCGCAGAAGACGGCGGCTGCACGGAACTTGCCCTTCTGCACTGTGTCAGCGGCTACCCGGCACCTCCCGAAGATTACAACCTGAAAACCCTCCCTGACATGATGACCCGCTTCGGCAAAGTAACCGGGCTTTCCGATCACACCCTGGACAACGCAACGGCCATTGCCAGCGTGGCCTTAGGCGCTGCCATCATCGAAAAGCATTTCACCCTCGACAGAAAGGGCGGAGGCCCGGACGACAGTTTTTCCCTGGAGCCTCCCCAGCTCGAAGCCCTCTGCCGGGACGCCAGAACCGTCTGGCAGGCCTTAGGCCAGGTGGATTACGGCCGAAAATCCAGTGAACGGGCCAATGTGCTCTTCCGCAGATCCCTTTATTATATAAAGGATATGGAGGCCGGAGACATCCTTGATGAAGAGAATGTCAGGAGCATCCGTCCGGGCTACGGCCTTGCGCCAAAGCACCTCGATGCACTTCTCGGCAAAAAACTGAAAAAATCCGTACGCAGGGGAACGCCCGCAGCCTGGGAAGACATTGACATCTGACATCCAACGGGAGGTTTTCCGTGACATCTTTTTTTGCATCCAACATGGCCCTGGTGGAAAACCGCCACCCCCACCTGCTTTCTCATTTAAAGGGCCTCAGCCCCCTTCCCGTAGATCCGGAGCATCCTGACAATTTCAAGTTCAGGGGAATGTGGCTCCATGATATGGAAAAGCCCGGTGCAGAATGCCAGAACCACTTTACCATTATCCCGGAAAATCGCCCCGGTACCGTTATCACAACAGGCATGGGGCTGGGACACGGGATCTGCGATCTTGTCCAGCAACGCCCCCATATATCCCATTTTTTTATTTTTGAACTTTATCCGGAAATTTTTCTCCAGGCCCTTCACCAAAAAGACCTGAGATCCTTACTTTCTGATTTTCGGGTGCATATCCACCTTGGAATGCCGGAACACATCCGGACAATCCTCACTCCAGCCATCAGAACCCTCCGCCTTGAAAATGCCTACTCCCTTCTCCACCTTCCTTCCTTTCAGATGGATACGGATGGCTATGAAACCCTGAGAAAAGAAATATTTGATGAAATCAACAACCTGAACGTCAGCGGCGCTACACTGATGCAGTATGGGGAAATCTTCTTTCAGAACAGAATGAATGTACTACCCCTTTTCCAGCGGCATCATCTTCTGGAAGAACTGGCAGGTGCCTTTCACAATATTCCCGCCATCCTCGTGGCCGGTGGTCCTTCCCTGAATCATGACCTTGATGTGCTCCACCAATGCCATGGCAAATGTATTCTCTTTGCTGTAGATACCGTACTGCCTGTCCTGGCGGCAAGGGGTATCGTACCCGACTTTGTCAGCTCGCTGGACTATGACCGTATCACCTATGAAAAATTTGCCGACACGGCAAAAGATCTGAAAAACAAGGTCAACCTCATTGCCATGCCCTTTCTCTGCACCAAAATCCCCAAAGTATTTCCTTTTAAGGAAATTTACTGGGCCTTCATGTCTGCCAAACTTGAAAAATGGTTCAACCAGCTCATTGGGGGAAGCATGGAAAACGGCGGTGCTGGTACCGTTGCCCACATGAATCTCATTGCCGCCATCACCCTCGGCTGTTCCCCCATCACGCTGGTGGGGCAGGATCTTGCATATACCGATGAAAGCAGCAGCCATGCGGGCAATGTGGCCATCGCCGATAAAAAAGGGATGAAAAATACCCTTGCTTCCGGAGAGAGCTTAGTCGTTCCCACCAATAACGGCGGCAAAGCCCTGACCAGCAGAGGCTATTACAGCTACATCACCACCTTTGAGTCCATGATCAAAGCCAATCCGGGAAATTACATCAATGCCACCATTCCGGGTGCCGTCATTGAAGGTACGGAGGTTATGCCCCTGGAACAGGTGCTCCATACCTTCTGCACGAAACAACTGGCCACAGATGAGATCATGGAAAAAAAACTGGCAGCCTCTTTCTGGCAACGGAACTTCAGAAAGACAGAAAAAACCCTGACAAATCAGCTCCGCAACGTCCGAAAACTCCTTGGCATTGTAAAAAAAGGACTGGATGATGGCCTGAAAGCATCACAGGATGTAAAAAAGCTTATAAAAGCCGGAAAAACCCATGCCAACCTGAACAGTCTTCCCGCATCCCTGCGCAGCCTCATTCTCAAGGTACATAAAACCAGCCAGCAGGCAGATAAAGACAAGGTCTGGTCTCTGCTGGAGGACCTCACTCTCCATGGCCTCAAGGTCAGCGAACGCATGCAGGCGGAAATTGACCGTCTGGCCCATACAGGCCCCTATCTTGAATGGCTGGACAAAAGCCTTGAAAGAATCAATGAAATCAGCAGAGTAAGATTCCACTGGCTTGGTTTTTTTGAAGAAAAAATCCATTCATCCCTTACGGAAATGGAGGGCGATCCCGTATATCACCCGGAAAAATACACCAGCCTGCCGGATGAAATCCGCTATTATCAAAACACAGGAAACCTCCGTTTTGCCTATAATCTTCTGGAAAGAATGAACGAAGAAGAAAAAAACAGCCCTGAGATTATCTTTCTGGAAGGACAGACGGCAGCCATTCATACGGATTATGAAAAAGCCCATACCTGCTTTTCATCCCTGAAGAATACACCGCAGGAGGCCAATGTTCACAGGTTCAGAGATGACTGGGCCAACGAGTATGCCGATCATGCCGAATGGACCTTGGCCCTCTCAGGCACATCTCCCACCCTGCGCATGCTGGGTAAAGGCCTTGCCATGGCACCGGATCACCCACGCCTTCAACAGCTGCTGACCCGAATTTTTCGCATGGATCTTGCCACAATGCGGCAAGGGACACAGGAAGGAAAGGAACTGCTCGAGGAATGGAGCCGCTGGCTTGAGGGAACCCCCGGAGCCACCAATTTTCTTCCGGATAAAGATCATGCCTTTTTCCTTGATCGATGTGCAGAAGCAGCAAAGGAAAACGGCTTTTTGCAAGAAGCCGTAAGGCTTGTGCAACTTGCAGCAGAGCGACATGATACGGCCATCCGCCGCATCCGTACCATGGAGTTTTTTTTTGAACTCGACGATTTTGAGGCAGGTCTTATCCAGCTTGAAAAGGCTGTCCGCCTGGATCCGGCAGCAGCGGTACACTGGGAGCAGGTGGGAGAGAAACTTGAGCAAAATGGTCATGAAACCATCGCCCTGGAGGCTTACCAGAAAGGTATGGAGGCGCTCCCTGAATATCCCCCCTTTTATCTCAGGGCAGGCCGCATCCTCCTGGTTCTCGGGCATATTGAAAAAGCAAGACTCTGCCTCGGGGAATACGGAAATCTTATGAAGGAAAAACCTGAAAGCATAACAAATTCCGCACTGGATGATGCAGAAATGTTTCTGCAGCGTGGAGAGCATGAAAATGCTCTCGCAATCCTTTTACCACTGCAAAGCCCCCACAATGAAAACGCCCGGTTCTGGCACCTCCTGGGAAACGCCTGCCAAAAGGCCGGGCATGCACAGGATGCCGAACACTGTTTCCGCAGGGCTGTTTTCCTACAGTCGGATTTTGCACAGGCCCATTACCACCTCGGCTTGCTTTTCCATGAAAATGGACACCCCGATGAGGCCGAAGAATCTTACAGAACTGCCCTGAAGCATAAACCCGATTTTGAACAGGCCCACACCAATCTCGGTGTTCTGGCCTTCCAGAAAAACAATCTTAAAAGTGCCGCAGATCATTTTGAAAAAGCCATCGACATCAACCCGATGGATGCCAACGCCCATTTCAATTATGCAAAGGTGATGGAATTGCTGGGTGAAAGACAAAAAGCCCTCCGCGCTTATAAGGTATGCACAGAAATAAACCCTCTGCACCCAAAAGCACAAAGCGCCAGAGAATACCTGCTACAGAATAAATCCATATGACTCAAATACCTTTTTTTAAAGTCCATCTGGCAAATACGCAGATGGCACCATTATTCCCTTCCTTGCCCTCTTTTAAAAAATAAACCTAAAGTAAAATCCCCTTACAGCCGAAAAGCCAGACAGATGACCAAACAACGGGCGCATGGACGCGCCCCTTTAGAACAAGGAGGGAACCATGGGACTTCGAATTAATACCAACGTCGCAGCACTGAACGCACACAAAAACCTCACACAGACAGACGGCAAAATCGGTTCCGCCCTGGAACGCCTTTCATCAGGCCTTCGCATCAACAAGGCTGCGGATGACGGCTCGGGCATGACCATTGCCGACTCCCTGAAATCCCAGGGCTTAGGCCTCGGCCAGGCCATCCGGAACGCCAATGACGGCATTAACATCGTTCAGACAGCGGATGCGGCCCTGGAAGAATCCATCAACATCGTTAACACCATCAAGCAGAAATCCATTCAGGCAGCCCAGGACGGGCAGACATCCGAATCCAGAACAGCCATTCAGGCAGACATCAGTAAGCTTCTCGAAAACCTGGATACCATCGCCAAAAACACCTCCTTTAACAACCAGAAACTCCTTTCCGGTGGTTTCACCAACAAACAATTCCAGGTAGGCGCTTACTCAGGAGAGACTGTCAACATTTCCATCGGCGCTTCCCAGTCCACAAAAATCGGACACACCACAGCCAGCACCCTTACCCTGAAGGACAATGCCCCCGGCACCGTAGATCTGGCCATCTACTCCAACACCCTGGACCAGACCTTCAACATGAACGCCATTGATGTGAAATACAACAACAGCAGGGAAAACGGTATGGGTGCCGTGGCGGACGCCATCAACTCACTCAGCCACATGCTCGGTATTTCCGCAACGGCCTTCGTATCCTCTACCACGGACCTGAGCGTAGCTGGCGGACGGACGGACAAAGATTTTTCCATCAATGGTACCAGGATTGGCGCAGTTGATGTACAAAACAGCGATGCCAACGGTGCGCTCGTAAAAGCCATCAACCAGAAAACCGCTGATCATGGTGTGTTTGCCTCTGTGAACACCGAAGGCAAGCTTACCCTCACATCCACAGACGGCCGGGCCATCAAGGTGGATACGGGTGGCGAAAATACGGAAGCCGTTCTCAGAAACACAGAAATGAGTACGGTAGGCAACATTCTGCTCACCCAGATGAGCTCTTCGGAAATCGTCATCAACAACGTGGGCGGCGGGGATGCCGTGGCCTTTGAAAAGAATATCCAGATTCAGGGCAACTCAGGCACCACCACCCAGGAATCCGTACTCAAGGAAGGCTCCGTTCTCGCAAGAAACAGTGAGCTGGCCGCAGGCTTCACCACAGGGCAAACTCTCTCCGGTACAGACATCAAAAACACCAGCATCAGCACCAGTAAAGACAGCCTCCTGAAAGAAGGCTCCGTTATTGTGGCCAACTCCGTGCTGGGCGCAGGGTCCACCATCGGCGGTCAGGTAAGAATCAGTGAAACCCAGGCCACCACAGAGGCCAGCACCCTCACCAAAGACTCCGTCATCAAGACGGATTCCGAGATTGCGGCCAACTCCACACTGGGCGGCAGGGCCACCGTAAAAACCGAAACCGAAAGCACCAACGGCGACTCCCTTCTTACCCAGGGTTCCCGCCTGGCATCGGGTACCATCATTGCGGCAGACTCCACCCTCGGCGGCAAGGTCACCACCACCGGCGATACGGGCTATACCAGCAAAGAGGCCAATATCACTGCAGGGTCCACACTGGCGAGCGGGTCGGTGATCGGAAAGAATACCGTTCTGGGAGGTGAGGTAACGGTTGGAAGCGCATCCAGCCAGACCACCCAGGACAGCCTCATCACAGCCGGAAGTAAACTGGGCGTTGGTTCAGTTATTGCCGCAGACAGCACATTGGGCGGAGAAGTAACTCTGGGTGCTGACACCAATGCCATTGGGGACAAGGAAGGTCTCCTCAAAAACGGCTCAACCGTTAAGGAGGGGTCTCTCATTGCTGCAGGCTCTACTTTCGGAGGCGAAGGAAAAGTTGCTGCCACCACATCCATGACAGAAGAAAGCACCATCGCCAGAAATTCCTCACTTACTGCAGGCACCGTGATTGGAGCCAATACGGTGCTGGGAGGAACAGCAGAAGTTTCTGGCAACACAGCCACAACTGAAAAAAGCTTAAACATCACCGGCACACTGGCTACAGGCTCAGTTTTGGCTTGGGATTCAGTGTTAGCCGTCGGCCAATCCATTGCAACAGGTGTTATGACTGGCATTGAACGTATTACAGGAGACGGCAGCCTCACCCTGCGCCAACTGGTGGAAGCCAATGGACAGACTGCTGCGGGTACAGCCTTTACTTTTGCAGCTGACACATCTGCTGCCTTTGATAATGGCGGTATTCTCGAACTGGGAATCGGATCAACCCTAGGTGCAGGTTCCTCCCTCAATGCAGGCTCCCAGATCGGTGCGAACATCACCCTCTCATCTGCCATGACCGTCAATAATGACATGGTACTCCAGAGTAACTCTGCGCTGGGAACCGGCAGTGACATCGCAAGGGGTTCCACACTATCAGTCAATGCAACCATTACAGGAGCGGATCTCACCCTTACTACAGATATGACCCTGACCATGGGATCCAAACTCACCACGGATAGCGTGCTCAAGGAAGGTTCACGGGTAGATACAAACATACAGGTTGCCGGTGCAACAGGCATGACTGTCAACACAACCATGACCCTCAATGCCGGTTCCACTGTTTCGGGAACGGGAGCGGATAACACAACCACCAAACTGGCAGCTGGATCCCGCTTGGATGCCGACATCACCCTCTCCTCCACTGTCGCTGCCACCATAAGTCATGACATGACCCTGCAAGCTGGCTCCATGCTGAAAGCAGATTCTGTCCTCAATACAGACAGTCGCATTGATCAGGCCCTTACCATCAAAGGAAGCACCACCACCGTTCTTGAAAAGAACATGACCCTCAAAGGTGATTCAAAGATAGCCGCCAGCTCCCGCCTTGAGGCAGGCTCCAATGTGGGTGCCAAAATCACCCTGCAAGAAGACATGCGTCTGGATCAGGATATGACAGCCAATGCAGGGTCTCTCTTTAAAAACGACACCCGCCTTGCTACAGGCTCTGTGATCGGTGCGGATGTATCCACCCGCAACGATATGACCCTTACCCAGGATGCAGCCATCAAGGAAGGCTCCACCCTGGTCACCAGCAATGCCTTCAAAGCCACAGCAGGCTCCACCATCGGCGGCCGGGCAGATCTGGCCAATGACCTTGCCATCACCGCAGACTTCACCCTTGCCAAGGGCTCTGTGATGGCAGACAACACGACGCTTGCCAACGGCTCCACCATCGGTGGCACCATCACCCTGAGAAATGATGAAACCGTATCCAGAGAAGCGGATCTTCTCGTGGCAGCAGGTAGTACTCTCAAGGCCGGATCTTCCCTTGGCGCCAACACCCTGCTCACCATGGATGTGACCGATTCGAAGGGCAACCGCCACACCGCAGGCACCGTACTCGGCGAAGCCATCACCCTGAAAGAAGATCTCACCCTTCAGCAGGACATGACCCTGCAGGAAGGCTCCCAAATTAAGGCAGGCTCCACCCTGGCGGCAAACAACGCAAGCTCCGACGCTGCCACGGCCCAGCTGAGCGAAACGGAAATGCTGCGGCTCTCTGAGGTGAATGTTCTTACCCAGGAAGGCGCCCAGAAGTCCATCGCCATTGCGGACGCAGCCCTGAAGGATCTGGACTAAATC
>NZ_JAVETM010000053.1:0-16780 GCF_034006065.1 Desulfobotulus sp.
CGGTGAGGCCTGCTCGCCGTAGTAGTTCCAGCTAATCCCGCTGTCATTGGAATGAAGCACCCATCCGCTGCCGGTGGAAACAAAAGCCCGGTCGGCATCCAGAAAAAAGATGTCGGTGACGCGACTTTTGGGGAGGTTTTCTAGAGAAAAGGCGACCTGCTTCCAGCCCACATAATCTGTGCGGTATAAGTTATAATCGTGATTCTCAGGATATTTTCCTGCCGTTAAGGCCTGATTTTTATAACTATGCACCCGCATCAACTGATCTTCGGGGGTGGTATGGCGGTAGTTGGTGCTATGCCAGTTTGCGCCACCATTGGTGGTTTCGTAAATCAGGCCTTCTTCACCCACTGCAAAACCATGGACTTTATCCCCAAAGTTGACACTCTGAATGATGGTTGAGCCCCGGTGTGTTTCCAGCATGTTTTTCCAGGTACGTCCCCCATCTGTGGTTCGTAAAAGCATTGATGATCCACGGCCATCCTGGCCGGTGACCCAGGCGGTTTTGGAGTTCAGCGCAAAGACATCGGTCACCATGGCAGCCGTAAACTCGTGCTGAATAAACCATTCAATGCCATCATAGGTGGCTAATATATAAAGCGTCTCGGATGCCTGGGGGTCACCAATGGCCCAGCCTTTGATGACAGATGGGTTCATATTGGCTGGATCGGAGCCGGAACATGCGGTCATGCCCAACCCGAAAAGTCCCAACGACAGTAGCAGGATCCCCCGGTGAATGAAAAGCCTTGTACGAGAGCATTGCGTAAGAATAAAAGATGGAACATTTTGCATGGCCTGATCTCCAAAATGAATTTGAGTTGGAAAGGCATGTCCTTTACGGGACTGTAGATTTTTTCATATGAAGAGTTTCTCCTCCAAACGGAAAGGGAAGGTATGGGTAAATGACCTGGTGTGGAAAGCCAGTCTCGGTTCTAAGGTGCCAATTGCTGTAAAAATGAATCCCAGTCCACATTGCCATCCTGGTAGTATCGATGCCTGCGGTATATGGCCTGGGCCTCACTGGCATACTGCGGAGGATCTGCTTCGGGATTGTAAATCAAAGTGGAAAGGCCATGGGCATTGGTAAACCCCTCTGTGGAGGTTTTTTTAAAATGAATGATTAAACGGTCTTCGCCAGCTTCCAGCGCATCATACACCTCCGTTGCACTCTGTTTCAGATCATGACTGGAAATAACCTGGTTTTCTTTGATGCGCTGGGTGAAATGCCTCAGATCATAATAGTGGTCATATAAAAACAGGGTTCGGTCTGGTATGCTGCTGGCGCGCTGGGTGTGGCGCAGAAGATCCAGCAAAACCGGAACATTGGCGTTCTGGTAACTCACATAGTCATTCAGGCTGCGGGCGAGGCTGTTGTAGGATGAGACAAAGGGGCTCAGTCGGCTCATGTCAATGGCCGCCAGGGTGTTTCCTTCCGCATACTCCGATACCATCCGTTTTGCCAACTCCCGTGATCCCAGGTCTGGATTTGCAGCAAGTTCCTCAATGAGGTTTTTTCCGATAATGCGCGCCCCCACTGTGGCCTCGGAAACAACCAGGTAATCCATGTTGCGATCTTTCAGTTCATACAGAACCTCAAACATCCCCATGAAGCAGGCCTGAAAGGCCAGCATATTGATGGCGCCGGTGCTGTTCACACGATGCAGAACCTCCGCCAATTGGGGCATTGTGATTTCCCTTTTAGTTGTCGGATTCGGGCTGACAGCCATTGCCATGCGACCGCTCATATCTGAAGGATCTGTCATATTTATGCCGTCACCGTGCCCACTGATAATCAGCAGGGTATTGTCGGCGGGGTAGTGCCGGAGGGCCATGGTCAGAAATTCTTCCAGAACCTGATATTCTCCGGGATCGATTTCCGTTGTTTCGGCGGTAAAATCATAATAGGGCGAGAGAATTCTGGATACGTCCATGAAATCATCAATGGGATCCGGATCAATGGTAAACTCAGGCTCCAAAAGATAATAAAGTCTTGTTCGATTGTTCAAGCCATCCGATGAAAGGGCGACCAGATTTACGTTGTTGTTTGAACCGGTCTTCTCCATGATCCGGAGGGTAGAGGAGTCTGACCTGGCATGAGCATGATCCGTGGAGTTGACGTACATCAGAACCGTCCAGGGTTTTTTCTTCGGATCGGGTTTGAGCAGAACGCTGTTAAAGGGCGGGGTGCGAAGAGGGTGCGTTGTGTTCGGCGCAACCGTCACATCCATCGTAACATCGGCGCAATCGGGGTAAGTGAATCCGACAGAATAGGAGCCTGGAGAAAGATTGGAAAACACAAACATGCCTTCCCGGTCGGCCTCTTTTTCCGTAACTGTCCGACCCTGGTGCATCAGGGTGATCTTGGCACCTGCAGCAGGAAAAAGGGGAAGTCCCGTATCCCCCCTGCGATCGACCCCTGGCCATTTGACAATGCCGGAGATGGCTCCGTAGTTACTTTGCATCATGATAATGGTGTCATCGCCGCATCCCCCCATCGTCAGCAGCGACACCGCAATCCATAACCCCCATGCCATACAGCTTCTTCTGTTCTTGGCGTGTTTCATTTTTTCCCCTTTCGTGTGTAGTCAGTTTGTAAAGGGCTGAAACCTGATTATAAAAGCGATGAGATGCTGCGGATACTCCCCCCGGCTGCCGGAAGGCAGCTCCGTATCCCTTCTGCGTGTGGAAACCCGGTAAGAGGTAGTTCCCCCTGGACGTTTTGGGTTTTTCAGCCCGAAGTTCCCTCCGTTGTCAGTTTTTTCTTCAGCGCCCGGATTCTTTCATAAGAAAGGGCGATCCTTTCCTTTGAAATGCGATTTTCCGCAACAAGCTTCTTGATGATATCCATGGCCTCCCCGGCAATGGCTTCGTTGTAGGGGGCCGGGGAGTTGTTGGAAAAGATCAGGATGTCCACCCCTGCCAGAATGGCCTTTTCAATGGCCACCTCCATGCCGTAATGCTCCGTGATGGCACCCATCTGCATATCGTCGGACACAATGATCCCTTCCCAGCCCAGGCGTCTGCGTAATATACCCGTGAGGGTACTGTGGGACAAAGTGGCTGGATCATCAGGATCCAGGTTTCTGTTGAAGGTGTGGGCCGTCATGACCATGCCTTTAAAATCATTCATGAAGTGGAGGAGATAGGGATAAAGTTCCAGGGTCCGCCAGGTATCCGAAGTATCGGTGAAGCCGTAATGGGAGTCTTCTCTGGAGCTTCCGTGTCCGGGAAAGTGCTTGAGGGCGGAAAGAACCCCCCGTTTTGCCTGCTCTTCCACAAAAATGGACGAATGTCTGAACACAAGCTCCGGGCTCGCGGAAAAACTGCGCTCTATTTTGCCGATCACAGGGCAGTCTGGGTTGACGTTTACATCCACCACAGGGGCAAAGTTCACATTGATGCCCAGATTCTGAAGGGTGTCCGCTGTCTGTGCCGCCCATTTGCGGGTTTCAGCGCCATCGTTGAGATCGCCAAGGTGCTGGGCGGAAACAGTGGCCGGAAAGCCGTAGCGTTCCTTCAGGCGGTTCACAAAGCCCCCTTCCTGATCAATGGCAATGAAAAGGGGGGTGGGAGAGGCCGACCGGAGGGTCCGGGTCAGGGCCTTCACCTGCTCTTCTGAGACGATGTTCCTGGGCCTTGTTTTGGAGGGCGCATCGTATTCATAGAGTATCACTCCGCCGATGTGACGATCCCTTATATCCTGAAAGATGGCATCCTCCTGCGTGATTTCCGTACCCCGGAAACCGATGAGGAGCATCTGGCCGATCTGTTCTTCCAGAGAAACCTCTTCGCCGGGATTTTCCGTGGAGCCGGAACAACCGGGCAAGAGAAAAAAAAGGACGAAAAGCAGAAAAAGGAGAAGCAGGGGTCTGAATTTCATGGAGCCTCTTTCTTGGGACGCCCGGAAAATGGGGAAAAGGAGAGAAAAAAGACGTGCAGGATGTCTTTTTTTAAGGGGATCCTGACGGGGATGTCAAATGAAAAGGATTCGGGAGTCCCTTGGCAGGGGAGATCGTGAAAATTGAATTCTTCTGAAAGACCCGTTATAGAGAAGGCATTGATTCAGAAAATGGTTGCTTGAGGGGATGCAGGTTTGTGCATGCGGGCCTGGGCGTGAAGGCAGGGTGTCTGGGATTCAGCGCGGAAAAGGCCATGCAGGATGGATGATAAACAGGAGGAAGATGAGGGATGGAGATAAAAAGAAGACGAGGGTTTTTTCTTGAATTTTTTTCAGGATGCGTGCTGCTCTTTGCCTTGGCCTCTTCTGGATTTTCGGACACCCTGGGCAGCCGCTGGATTGTGGAGCTCGAAGAACCAGCCCTGGCCCGCTGGGGCAGTGGCAAGGCGGGGGTGATCTCCTCAGGCCGCATTATTTTGCAGAGCGCGGAATCCCGGCAGTATCTGGCGGAAGTGGCGGCAGGGCAGGAAAAGGTGCTGCGCAGCATGCGGAGCGCAGCACCGGGAGTGAAGGTGGCTACCTTTCTGGATGGGGAAAACCGTAGGCAGGAGCACCGTTACAGCCTGCTTTTCAACGGGTTTTCCGTGGAAGCCCAGGGAAAGGATCCACAGGTGGTGATGGAAACGCTGGCGGGAATTGCGGGGGTTAAGGCCGTTCATCCGGTAAGATCCTACCATCCTTCCATGTATGCAAGTCTTCCCCTGATTGAAGCCCAGGCCCTGTGGGAGCATCCTGCCATCCAGAACAAGATGAAGGCCGGTGCGGGTATCCGGGTGGCCAGCATGGATACAGGCGTTCACAAGGATGCGCCCATGTTCAAGCCTGAAGGGTTTTCCTATCCCCTGGATTTCCCCGTGGGGGGAAAGGGATTTACGGCCAACAACAATGGCAAGATCATCGCTTCCAGGGTGTATTTTCGGCCCAATGATCCGCCTTCGGACAATGACAAGGATCCCTGGCCCGGACCGGATGGAGACTCCCATGGAGTGCATACGGCGGGTACGGCTGCGGGTAATCCGGTCAGCGCCCTCTTTCTGGGTGAAACCTATGCTCTGAGCGGTGTGGCGCCCGGTGCCTGGGTGATGAGTTACAAGGTGTTCTATGAGAGCGTTGCCGGAAAAAGCACCTTTGAAGATCCCGAGGGCATTGCGGCTCTGGAGGATATGGTGCGGGACGGGGCGGATGTGATCATCTGTTCCTGGGGAAGCGGCCCTCTGAGTACAGGGGGGCCCCATGATCCTCTGGATACGGCCCTTCTTAACGCCTGGAAGGCCGGTGTCTTTGTCAGTCTGTCCATGGGCAACAGCGGGCCGGACAAGGCCACAGGGGATCATCCTTCCGAGGATTATATGGTGGTGGCGGCCAGTAGCACGGGCGGAACCATTGCCGGAGGGAGTCTTGCCATTTCCGGGCCTTCTCACCTGCCAGAAGAATTTCAGAAAATGCCTGCGGGTATTGCGGATTTCGGAAATATTCCCTCCATGGGGTCACGCCTGAGCCATGGGTTTAAAACGGCAAAAAGCGTTGCACCGGAGAACATCCTGGCATGTGACCCCTTTGAAGGCAGGCCCTTTGAGGGACTTGCCGCTGTGGTTTCCAGGGGAAAATGCACCTTTGATGAAAAGGTGCGCAATGCTGAAAACGCAGGTGCAGTTTTTGTGGTGATTCACAACAACGAGGGTGACGATATCCGGGATCTCTCCTGCGGGCACGGGTGTGAAGAGATCCGGGCCTTTTCGGTTTTTATCGGGAAGTCCCATGGCGAGGCCCTTCTTGACTGGTACGAGACCCATGGGGAAACCGCACGGCTCACCTTTGATTTTTCACCCTATCAGGCAGGCAACCGGATCGATACCATCGCCAGGTTCAGCAGCCGGGGGCCTGGGGTGGGAAATGTTCTGAAGCCAGACATTGCAGCACCCGGCGTCAACATCCTTTCCCAGGGCTATGGCATGTTTCTGAAGGGTGAGGAAAAGCATCTGGGATATGGTCAGATTTCGGGAACGTCCATGGCAGCTCCCCACATTGCGGGTGCTGCGGCCCTTTTAAAGCAGATTCATCCCCTCTGGTCCAATACGGACATCAAGGCCGCCCTCATGGGTACGGCGAAATTCCTCGATATTCATACCCATGATGACCGGCCCGCCCAGCCCCTGGATATGGGGGCAGGCCGGGTGGATCTGAAGCGAGCCGTGGATCCCGGTGCCCTTGTCCATCCGCCCTCTCTGGGGTTTGGCCGGATCGGGGAAGGCGGGCAGAAAACGCTTTCGGTTTCCTTGCGAAACCTTCTGCCCACACCGGCAAGCTACAACGTTGAAACTCTGGATACCCGCGCAGGGTTTGAGGCCATCCGTCCCCTTGCGGGATTTCGGGTGCATCCTTCAGAGCTGCACCTGCAACCCTATGGAACGGCCCGCCTGGAGGTGGTGTTTGATGGCTCTCTCGTTTCGGAAAAAGGAGACCATCAGGGCTTTGTGCGGCTGAGAAGCGAAAAGCATGAGGTGCATTTTCCCGTATGGGCCAGGGTGGAGGCTCTTCCCGGAAGCCTTGGGGATGTGCTGCTTGTGGACATGGATGGCAGCACCTGGGGGGAGGGCCTGAAAGACTACAGATCCTATTATGCCGCAAGCCTGGGGGCACTGAACCTCACCTTTGATGTGCTGGATGTGAAAACGGTAAGCGAAGATCTTCAGATTCCAGAAGCTGCGGAGCTGGTCGCATACAAGGCCATCCTTCTTTTTTCCGGAGACAACAGAAATCGCATGCTTGCATCCGGAGATTACAATCGTCTTGTGGAATATCACAATGCAGGGGGATTGGTTGGGATCATGGGGCAGCACATGCTTTCTTCTGTGCTGGATTCCTCTTCCTTTTTTTACAGCCTCCTTGGCGAAAAGGTTTTGTCTACGAGTGTCACCGGGGGCGGATTGCCCAGCCTGCCCCTTATTGCCAGTGAGGATGCACCGCCGGTATGGAAGTCTGTGCTGCTGGATCTGGGAGAAGGGGGAGATGGGGCGGCCAACCAGACCCACATGGATGAATTGGGCAAGGGAGTTCTTCGTTATCCGGGCGGAACAGCCACGGACAAGGGGTATGTGCTGAAAATCCATAAAGGTCAGCCGAGCCTGGAAACGCCGGGATTGACCAATCCCGGTATGGTTGTGCTTGCAAGCTTTGGTCTTGAGGGAGTGAACAACGACAGAGGCAGCGTCCGCAGGGAAGAGCTGATGAAGATCCTACTGGACTGGGCCTGGGACAGACCCAGGGTGCAGATCCGGAATGTGACGGAAAACACCCCCAATGCCATGGGTATGTCGCGATTTGAGGTGGATTTTGACTCAGATACCGCAGGTGTGGCGCCGGTCTCTGTGCGCTGGGATCTGGGGGATGGGAGCGGATTCAAGGGGCCTTATGACACGGCCCTGATCGGTCATGTGTATGAAAAATGCGGGGCCTATACTCTGCGTGCCGAGGTGCTGGACACCCAGGGCAACCGCACCCTGGCTTCTTTGGATGCGGAGGTTTCCCATTGCCTTGAAAAGGAAGAGCCTTCTGCCTGTTTCATCGGAGGTCTTATTCGGAGTCCGTTCTGAACAGTATCACAAACAAGGGGTATGGCCCCACAGGAGAAGAAAATCATGGAAAAACATCCGTTTTTAAGGGGAGGGCCGGTTTTATGCCTGGTCATTTCCATCTGGATTCTCCTTTGCGGCGGAGTCTTCGCCAAAGAAGGACGATGGATCGTGGCGCTGGAAGCCGAACCCCTGACCCAATGGGCTGCAGGACGCGGGGATGTGATGTTCCAGGGGCGTCTGGATTTTCAGTCCGAAGCCCTCAGCGCCCGCCTTGCCACCCTGGAAGCGGCCCAGGAAAAGGTGGTGCAGCGTGTGCAGAGCACACTTCCCGGCATTCGTGTGGCCCGTTTCCTGGATGAGGAAAACCGTATCCGCGAACATCGTTACAACCTGCTTTTTCATGGTTTTACCGTGGATCTTGGTGATCTGGATGCCGAGGCTGCTGTGGAAAAGATCCTTAAAATACCGGGGGTTCGGGCGGTTTATCCTTCGCGATCCCATGGGGCGTCCATGCACCGAAGCCTTTCCCTCATCCAGGCCTCCTCTCTCTGGGAACACCCCCAGGTGAGGGAGAGGCGCAAGGCCGGAGCAGGGATCAAAATTGCCAGCATGGACAGTGGTATTCACAAGGATGCGGCCATGTTTTCCCCTGAGGGGTTTTCCTGGCCCCTTGGGTTTCCCGTGGGTGGCCTGGGGCTGACAGCCAACAACAACGGCAAGATCATCGCATCGCGGGCCTACAGCCGGGCCGATGATCCCCCTGCTCTGGGCGATAAAGATCCCTGGCCGGGGCCGGATGGAAATTCCCACGGTGTGCATACGGCGGGAACAGCTGCGGGCAATCCTGTGATTGCGGATTTTTTCGGAGACAAGGTGGAAATCAGCGGTGTGGCTCCCGGCGCCTGGGTGATGAGTTACAAGGTGCTGTACAAGAGTCAGGCGGGAAAAGAGACCTTTGATACACCCGAGGGCATTGCCGCCCTGGAAGATATGGTGCGGGATGGGGCGGATGTGATCATCTGTTCCTGGGGAACAGGGCCCTACAGTACGGGCGGTGCCTATGACCCTTTGGACACGGCCCTTCTCAATGCCTGGCGGGCCGGTGTTTTTGTCAGCCTTTCCATGGGAAATGACGGACCCAACAAGGGAACCTCCGACCATCCTTCAGAAGACTACATGGTGGTGGCTTCCATAGAAAACGGTCGTCTGATTTCCGGTTTTCTGGAGCTGACGGCACCCCAGGTTCCGGAAAATCAGCCTTTGAGAACGGATATGTTTCTTGCGGATTTCGGGCCGAAACCCTCTTTGGGTGCGCGGATTTCCCATGCCTTTAAAGCGGCAAAAACGGTGAATCCGGACAATGCTACGGCCTGTCAGCCCTTTGAGGATCGTCCCTTTGAAGGACAGATTGCCCTGGTGCAGCGGGGCGGGTGTAATTTTGATGTGAAGATTCTCAATGCCCAGAATGCAGGGGCTCTCTTTGCTGTGGTGATCAACACGCAAGGGGAGGAGATTTATCCCATGGGCTGCACGGATTTTTGCGAGGAGGTGGAGATCCTTTCCGTACTCATTGGCCGGACGGCGGGAAGTTATCTGGAGGAGGTGGACGCGGAGCTGCCGCAGGATGCCAAAAGGGAGCTTCTGTTTTCCTTCACGCCTCAGTTTCGGGATGAGGGACTGGAAAGGCTTGCGGGGGACAGCAGCCGGGGGCCCGGCGTGGGGCTTACCTTAAAGCCGGACATTGCGGCTCCGGGTGTGAATATCTTTTCCCAGGGCTTTGACAGGGAAGCCCAAGGCGAAGCCGTACATCTGGGCTTTGGCATGGTGTCCGGTACCTCCATGGCAGCTCCCCATGTGGCAGGTGCTGCGGCCCTTTTAAAACAGATTCATCCTCTCTGGTCCAACAGTGACATCAAGTCCGCCCTCATGAGTACTTCGAAATTCAAAGATATTCACAACCAGGACGGCAGCCCCGCCCAGCCCCTGGACATGGGGGCAGGCCGTATGGATCTTGCAAAAGCCGTGGATCCCGGCCTGATCCTCAGCCCCCCGAGTCTGGGCTTTGGCCTGATGGCGGAAGGGGAGAAAAAGACCCTTCACCTGACGGTACGCAGTGTTGTTGGAGAATCGAAAACCTACACCGTGAGTACCCTGAATACGGAAGAGGGGTTTGATAAGGTAAACCCTTTCAGCGGTGTCACTGTCACGCCTCAGTCATTCACCCTGGCCCCCTTTGGAAGTACCACCCTGGAGGTGAGTCTCGATGCGGGCAGGGGAGCTGGGGATCGCCAGGGCTATGTGCTGCTCAGAAGCGACACCCATGAGGCCCATTTTCCCGTATGGGGTCGGACTGCGCCGGATCCCGGTACCCGGAAGGGTGTTCTCCTTGTGGATATGGATGGCAGCGCTTTCCGTGCAGATCTTAAAAATTATCAAGACTATTACATCCGGGCGCTGGAGGCTCTGAGCCTGACCTCGGATGTCCTGGAGGTGGAAAGCGGGATCTGGGAGCCCCGCATTCCCGAGGCCGCAGCCCTGGCGGGATATGGGGCCATGCTGCTTTTTTCAGGAGACAATGGGGAGCCCACCCTTACTCCTGAGGACATGGATCGCATTGTGGAGTTTGGCAACAATGGAGGGCTTATCATTGCCATGGGACAGCACATGTTTTCCAGGGTGCTGAATCCGGGCAGCATTTTTTATAAGATTTTTTTTGGACAAGATGTTGTGACCGACAGTGTCAGCGCAGGGGAGCTTCCCGTTTTACCCGTGATGGGCAGTGAAGATGCACCTCCTGTCTTCTCCCGTATCTGGCTGGATTTTGGAAAAGATGGCGATGGTGCGGGCAATCAGCGGTTCATGGATGGATTTTCCTCCGGTATACTGCGTTATCCCGGAGGGGTCGGCGGGCCGGGGGGGTATGTGTTGAAAACGCTGAAAAAATCGCCGGATCTTGAAACACCGGGGATCACCAATCCTGGCAGGATAATTTTTGCGGGCTTTGGCCTTGAGGGAGTCAACAATGACAGAGGGGCGGTCCGCAGGGAAGAGCTGATGGAGCTGCTCTTCGACTGGGCCTGGGACAGTCCCCGCGTGGAAATCCTTGATATCTCTGAGGATACGCCCAATCGCATGGGGATGTCCCGTTTTGAGGTGACTTATACCTCGGATGCAGGCGCAGACCCGGTTTCTGTGCGCTGGGATATGGGAGACGGCAGCGGATTCAAGGGGCCCTACGATACGCCTCTGATTGGCCATGTTTATGATAAATGCGGGCCTTATGCCTTGCGCGTTGAGGTGCTGGACTCGCTGGGAAACCGCACCCTGGCCAGCCTGGAAAGGGAAATCACCCACTGCCTTGAAAAGGAAACGGCTGTTCCGGATGAGCCGGTAAGCTGTTTTATCGGTGGCCTGGTGGCCCCAGGGTCCTGAGGCTTTTCGGCCATTCCCCTTGATTCGTCAAAAAAGGGCGCTGTGGGAAGATGTATTTTCCCATGGGCCCTTTTTCTGATGGCCTGCGCATCATGAAAAATATCTGGGTTTCTGTGGAATGCAGAAGGAAAAACAAGGACACAGATACCGGAAAAAACGCAGCTGCGTCCTTGTTGTTTCAGGGCAGGGAGAAATCAGCGGGTCTGTTCGGCCAGGTAGGGTCCGATGCCCATCTGGGAGATCTGGTCTTTCTGGGTTTCAAGCCAGTCGATGTGATCTTCCTCATCTTTCAGGATGGCCCGGAGCAGCTCTTCGGTGCCATGGTCGCCCAGCTCGGCACAGAGGGCGATGGCCTTGTTGTAGGCTTCAATGGCCCCTTTTTCCGCATGCCAGTCGTTTTCCACCTGATTGGGTACTTCAGGGCCGATGTGGATTTTGTTGAGGTTGCTGACAATGGGGCGACCTTCCAGAAAGAGGATGCGGCCGATGAGCTTTTCCGCGTGCTTCATTTCGTCAATGGCCCGCTTTTCCACACTGCTGTGCAGCCGATCGTAGCCCCAGTCGTCGCACATTTCCGAATGCACCATGTACTGGTTGATGGCGGTTAGCTCGTCGGCAAGCAGCTCGTTCAGTACGGCGATGATCTTTTCATTTCCCTTCATGTCTTGCTCCTTGGATTGGGGTGGACGTTTTTGGGACGGGGTTTATAGGAAGGCCTGGCTGCAATAAAGCAGGCCAGGAGAAAATAGGCAAGGCTTTGGGCCCATAGCTGAAGGAATTCGGGTCTGACCATGGAAAAGTCCGCACCCATGTGATTGAGTTTGAGAAAGCCCGCAATGCCCGGTGTTGCGGGCAGGCACTGGGAGAGAAGGCGCAGGGGAGCGGGAATGGCTTCCACGGGCCAGGAAAATCCGGAAAGAAAAAGAATGGGAATGGAGGTGAACAAAAGGGCCATCATGGCGGAAACCCGTTCCCGGAACAGATGCCGGAGGGAAAGGCCGAGGCAGATGGTGGCCAGCAGAAAGGGCAGGAGAAAGAAGAATAGCTCCCAGAGTCCTGCACGTTGGGGGTAGGCGTAAATCCGGAAAAGAATGCCGAAAAACCACACCACATGCAGGATGTAGAGGGGCAGATACACAAGGATGCGGGCCAGAGTCCGGGCAAAGGGGGAGACGGGGCCTGCGGAGTCAGGGAGATGGCCATGTTCCCTTTGGGTGCCGCCCAGCATGCCGATGCCGATGAGTAAGGTCTGATGCAGGATGAGGACCAGAACGGCGGGGACGATATAGGCGCCGTACCCCCCTGCGGGATTGAAGAGAAAGACGTTGCGGAGGGGCAGGGGATCCCTTGCGGCCAGGGCCTGTCTGCGGGGCAGGCCCTGGGCTGAGAGACGCTGGATTTCAATGCCTGCGGAGAGCGTACCTGCGGCTTCCTGTACCCCCATGGCCACCTGACGGTAAACGAGAAAATAGCTGGCGTCACAGTAAAGGGGAAGGCTTGCCGTCCGGCCCTGGCGGATGCGGAGGGTGAAATCCTGGGGAATGACGAGAATGCCGCTGGCCTCCCGCTGGATGAAATGTTTCCTTGCGGTCTCGAAATCCGGAACCTGGGAGGTAATGCGGACGGTTTCCGTGGCGTCCACCATGCGGAGGAGCTTGCGGCTTAAGCTGCTTCCTTCCTGATCCACCACCACGATGGGAACCTCCCGCAGAACGGCGTTGCGGTAGGGTAACGGGTAGACCGCAGGATAGATGAGCTGCACACCGAAAAAGAGCAGCAGAATCCCCGGATCTTTGAGGATGCGCAGGGCTTCGGCCCGCCATTCCTGAAGAAATGTCTTCATGACCGCCCCCAGCATTCAGGATTTTTCAGGGTTCTGGGCATGAGGGCAAAACCTGCACCACTGGCCAGAAGAATGAAGAGCCAGAGACTACCAAAGGCGTCCAGAGAAACCTGTACCGGCGCTCCCCGGAGGGTCTGATCCACAAAGAGCCTTAGGTAATGGGTGAGGGGCAGAAGATCCCCCCAGATACGGGCGGCAGAGGGCATGCCCATGGCGGGAAAGGTGATGCCCACAAAGGCAAAGGCCGTGCTGGCGTAAAAGGAGGCGAGGCTTAAGGCCATGCGCAGGTTGGCGCAGAGGGCCACAAGAAAGATACCGATGGCCTGGTAGGCGAGGATCATGCTGGCGGCGCTGATGCGAAGAAAAAGGGCGCTGCCTTCCATGGGAACGCCCATGCGGAAGAGAAAGGCGTTCATGAACAGTCCCCAGACCCAGAAGATGAGGGTGTAGGGAAGGAGTTTGGCGAGCATGGCGACGAGCGCACTGCCCCCTGCCCTTTCCAGCCACTGGCCCGCTGTGCTGTGGGCCAGCTCCGAGCCAAAGGCGTAAATGATGGATGTGATGACAAACATGTGGAGCAGGGTGGGCAGCAGGGTGGCCGCAAGAAAATAGAAATAGTTGGTGTAGGGATTGAAGGGGGCCCGCATGTCCACACGGATGGGCTGGATACGGGCCATGGCGGCTTTGCGGGTCTGGCCTTCGGCCATGTGGCGTTTCAGCTCCAGACCCGCAGACAGAGACTGCATGGCCAGGGTGGCGTCTTTCATGATGAGGCTGGCCGCAATCATGTAGGTGTTGTTCACATAAAGGCTGGTGACGGGGGCAAGGCCCCGTCTGGCCTCCTTTTCAAGATCCTTCGGGATGAGGAGAAGCCCATAGACTTCTCCCCTCTGAATGGCCTCCTGGCCTTCGGGAAAGTCTGGGACCACAAGGTGGATGCGGATGCCCGGGGTGGCATCCATGCGGCGGATGATTTCCCTTGAAAGGGCGGAATGATCCTGGTCCAGAACGGCTACGGGAAGATCCCGGAGAACGCCTTCTGAGAAAAACCAGGCGATGAAGGCAAAGGCTAAGGGCGGCAGCGCAAAGAGGGAGAGCAGGAGCAGACGGCTCCGGGCGATGCGGCGAAGCTCCCGGCAGAAGGTGGCCCGAAAGCCCGTTTCCGGAATCAGCGCTTTCACGGTTCTTCTCCTTCCGGGGAAGAGAGATTCTCCCAGATGACGATGGCGCTCATGCCGGGGCGCAGCCCAGGGACGGGTTTTTCAGGTCTGGCCCGGACCTCAAAGGTTTTCAGGTCAAAATCTCCCCTGGCCCGGGTGGCCCGCCAGGTGGCAAAGTCGCCCATGGCGGCGATGTGGGTCACCTTCAAGGTGTAAAGTCCCTCGCCCATGGCGGGAAAGCGCGTGGGCAGGAGGGTCCCCATGCGGATGCGGGGAAGGAGATCTTCCCGGAGCTGGAAGGTCACCCAGGTATCCTCCAGATCCACAAGGGAAACCACGGGAAAGCCGGGACTGACCAGTTCCCCCACCTCGGCATTGATGGCCGAGACCTCCGCGGAGAGGGGGGCGGAGAGCCGGGTTTCCCGAAGATAGGCCTCGACCTCAGACACAGCCCCTTCGGCCTGGGCGACGAGAGCGTCGGCTGCGGCCCTGTCTTCCTGCCTCGCGCCAGCCTGGGCCATGTCGTATCCGGCGCGGGCGGCTTCGGCGGTTCTTCGGGCAGCGATCATGCGGGCTTCGGCCTCATCCTTCTGCTGGGCAGGAACAACCCCTTCGGCATGGAGACGCTGGATGCGGGCAAAGGTTTTTTCCATGAGGGTGGCGTTGGCCTCTGCGGTCTGCCAGGCATTGTAGGCGGATCGGATTTCTTCCCTGCGTGCGCCGGTGTGGGCCTTTTCCTGCTGGGCGCTGGCCGCCCGCTCCGCAGCGGTGGCCTGGCGGAGCTTGGCTTCAATCTCAGGGCTTTCCAGTTCAAGGAGGAGGTTGCCCGCCAGAACGCGCTGGCCCTCTTCCACATAGAGAGTGGCAATGCGGCCGGGAATTTTGGAAGAGACATGCACTTCTCGGGCCTCCACCTGCCCCTGAAGCAGAAGGGGGGGCGGCGTGAGAAGACGCCAGCCCGCAATGGAGAGGGCAGTGAGGATGAGTACCAGGGTGATGAGGGCTGCAATGCGCTGGGTAAGGCTCATGGGATTTCGGCCTCCTTTTCTGCCTGTTTCCGATACTGTTCAAAGGCCTGGGTGTCGCCTGCGGCCTCAAGTAGTTTTGCAAGGGCCAGGTCAAAGGCAAAAAGGGCCTGGAGGTGGGCGATCTGCACTCTGGAGAGGGCCATTTCCGCGTCCACCACATCAAGGGAAGTGGCAAAGCCTTCTTCAAAGGCGCGGGTGCGTACCCGGAGATACTCCCTTGCGAAGGTGCGGGAGGCGGCGAGGGCGTCGATCTGTTCGATGGCCTGCATGAGACTCTGGTAGCGACTTTCCACCAGGGTTTCCACATCCCGGATGGCCTGGGCGTGAAGCTGGCGGACCTGGCGGGAAAGGGCGTCCGCTGCGGCGACCTTGCCGGGTCTGGCAAAACCGTCAAAGAGGGTGAAGCGGGCGCCCACTCCTGCGGCCCACTGGGGATCAAGGGCCGTGAGGTCGTCTTGGGCAAGGGCCCTTGTGCCGAAGAGGAAAATTTCCGGTCTGTAGGCGCTTTTTTCCATCTGAAGTCCGGCTGCGGCCAGGTCCTGCTGCTGGTGGAGCTGGCGGAGAATGGCATTCTGACTGCGGGCCTTCTCCGTGAAATGATCGAGATCCGGGATGTTGCGGTTGAAAAAGAGAGGGGAAAGGGGCTGGACCTTGTCCTCGCAGGCAATGAGGGTTTTCAAGGCCGTTCGGGCGATCTCGGCATCCCGGACCGCTTTTTTATATTCGCGGTCCGCCTCCTCCGCAGCCACCTGGGCGTGAAGTCTTTCAGCCAAGGCAATCATGCCCGTTTCTTCGAGGCGCATGGCCTGATGAAGATGCTGTTTCATGCCCTCGTGAACCTCACACCGCACCTTGACCACGGCGTCCGCAAGGCGTACCCCGAAATACAGACGGACCAGTTCGCTGAACATCTGATCCGTCAGCCCCTCACTTTCATGTATGGAAAGTCTGCGCCGGACTTCCGCCGCCCGGTTGGCGGCCGTGATTTTTCCCCCTGTATAAACAGGCCAGGAGAGGGTGAGGTCACTTTTGATAAAATTCTGATCCTGGAGCCTGTGGCTTTGGGGCATCTGGCCCGCAATGGCCGCAATCTGCTGGGGGGGAAGGCCGGGGTGAAGGGTATGGATGAGCTGGCCTGTCATGGCCCCCAGAGCGCCGAGTTCCACCTCAAGCGGGGCGTCCATGTGGGTCCAGGAGGCCGATACCTGCACCTTCGGATAGTAGAGGCCCCGGGCTGCCTTTTCTTCCGCTTCCCGTTGTTCCATGGCGGAGCGGGAGGCGGCGATGCGCTGGTTTTCCGCCATCATGCGGGAAAGGGCCTGATCAAATTCCAGGGCCAGGGTGTGGACGGGAAAAAGGAGAAAAAGCCCGAGCAGGGTCAGCAGGCCGGGGTGGTATAAGACCAAGACCCTGGTTTTCCGGGATTCTGCCGCAGGAAGCCTTCGGGGCGGTGGCGGCTCACAGGTAAAAAACGGGGGCATGGATGTGTTTGTCATGGGATTTCCGTGTCCATGGCGCAGCCAAAGGGAGGCGCTTCCGTAATATAATGGGCAAGGCTGCATGCGGCTGTGGGCTGCATGCGGATGACGGTCATGGTGATGGCCGCAGCCGCGCAGGCTCTGGCCAACAGGCAGAGCCAATCATAATACAGGGTGTCAATGATGGGAATACGGCTTAGGTCATAAAAAAGAATCCGGGCGTTTTTCTGTTGCAGCGCATGGAGAATTTCCGGAATGAGGATTTCCGGGCTGGAGGGATCCAGGGCCATGTCCGGCTCCAGAAGC
>NZ_JAVETM010000054.1:0-16057 GCF_034006065.1 Desulfobotulus sp.
CGGTGGCGATGGCGTCAAGGTCACACCCGTTCCCATCCCGAACACGGAAGTTAAGCTTGACTGCGCTGATGGTACTGCATGGGCGACTGTGTGGGAGAGTAGGACGCCGCCGGATTCTTTTGAAACGTCCTGTCTTTGGTGATCATCACCACAAGACAGGGCGTTTTTTTATTTGGAATTCGGTTTGACCATCCCCCCATCTTAGGCTAATGTACCTTGGCTTGGGGATCTGCTTTTTTGAAAGCAGAGAAATTTTACAGCTAAGGGACAGGAAGTCCGGGCCTGTTGCCAGGATCAAGGATTCTGGTTTCTGGGATGGATTTTGCAGGGGAGAGTCGATGGTAAAGAAAAACTGGAATACGATTTTCACACCCGAAAAACTTAAAGCTCTGTTTCCTGAAGACCGCGCGGATGCCTTTTTTGATGCGCTTTTCGGGGATACGTCCGAAGGTGCCTATGATATCCGGCTTGATTTTCGTGGAGAACGCCGGGAAAATCTGCTCGATTTTGCCTTTGTACTGGACCAGAGACCTGGTAAATGTCTGGTCTGCAGTCTGACCTACGGGCTGCCTGATGTTTTTAATCGGCACCCTGTCATTAACATCAAAAATCTCGTGGCAGATATTGAAGCCATGGCTGGAAACGAACTCCGGTGCGTGAAATGGGAATTGGGAGCGACCCGTGAGGTGAGCCGTAGCTCACATGAGATTCCTTTGCGCATAGAGTTGCAGACAACTTGATGGGTTTTTGAGGGAAGGCAGCGCAGAAGAATTGAATGGCCCTTGGGGGCAGAGTGGGGAAACTGTGTGCATGAACGGTTTCCCCTTTTTTATTTCTGATCCATGACCCAGACGCCTTCCCAGTTTTCCTGGGGATTTTTCAACAATGCCTGGCATTTTCCTACATAGGCTCTGGCGGGTGCGTCTGTTTCGCCAATGGATTGAAAGGTTTCCATAGCCCTTTGAAGGTCTCCTGCATAAAAAAGGGCCAAGCCACGGGCAAAGGGTTCATCATGATTCTGGTGAAGGCGTGACCAGAAGGGTTCAAAAATGCGGATGGGGTATTCCTTTCCCACCACCAGCACCCTCGCCAGCTCTCGGGTGTCGATGCCAGGTCCCAGGGCCAGGGCCGTGGATTCGGATATGAGTGTATAGGTGCCAAAGACCTTGTTGACCCCTTCCAGCCGCGCGGCAAGATTCACCGCATCTCCCAGCATGGTATAATCAAATCTTTTTTTCGAGCCCAGATTGCCCACAACCGCAGGCCCTGTATTGATACCAATGCGCATGCGTACGGGCTTTTCTGTCCAGCGACGGAGTTCATGGCTCATGGAGGCAAGGGTGTCTTGGCATCGGAGGGCGGCCTGCACGGCTCGATCTGCATGGTCCGGAAAGCTCAGGGGGGCGTTCCAGAAGGCAATGATGGCATCTCCCTCGTACTTGTCCACTGTGCCTCCGCTATGGAGAATGATATCTGTCATGGCGGAAAGGTAGTGATTGAGAAAGGAGGTGAGACTTTCCGGATCCAGGCCTTCTGATATGCGCGTAAAACCTTCAAGATCGGAAAAAAATATGGTGATTTCCCGTTTTTCCCCACCCAGCTTGAGCTTTCCGGGGTCAAGGAGCAGTTCGTCAATGACCGCAGGGCTTAAGTACTGGGAAAAGGCGTTTTTGATGAAGCGCTTCTGTCTGCCTTCTGTATTGTAGTTGATGAAGAGAGCAGTGACCGTTGAGAGAAGTGCGCTGAACATGAGGGGCAGGAGAGGCAAAACGAGTCCTGAGGTATAGAAGAAAAAAGCCAGCATCCCAGGGAGGATACAGGCTGTGGCGAGGACTGCCAGGGCTACTGCCGTGGCAGGCAGCAGTACGATCACCAGAGCGCAGATCCCGGAGAGTGCAAGCATGAGTGTGAAAGACACCGCAGGATGAAGGGTTTCAAGAAAATCCTGGGCCAGGAAATTATCGAGCAAGGTGGCATGAACTTCCACACCCGGATAACCGCCACCAACGGGGGTGGGCGTGAGGTCATGGAGACCCGGGGCGGAATATCCCACCAATACATAGGCATTTTTCAGAGAACCGGCTTCAGGCAGTTCGATCTCCCTTCCCTGCATTTCCAGGATGGCCGCCCGAAGAACAGTGGCTGCGGGAATGGAAGGGTGGGTTCGGGAAGGTCCGCGGAAGCGCAGTCTGGCCTCTCCTTTGTGCAGGGGAATGCGTCTTTCTCCCACGAACACCGCATTGGCTTCCAGACGGACGGGGTTATGGGGATGGGCCGCGAGCCATGTGGCCAGACCGAGGCTTGGAAAAACCCGACCATCAAAGGCGGTGAAAGGACGAAGATTGCGGTAGACCCCATCCGGGTCCGGGTCGAGGCCGACATTGCCCAGGAGTCGCCATCCTGTGGCAATGACAGGAACGGGAAGGGCGGCTCTGGGACGGATTTCCGGGGGGTCACCGTGAAAGGGAGGTGGAGCGGGATAGGTTTCAGGATAGCCCGTGGCGGCTCCAGTACTCTTGCCAAGGAAGAGGGCGCCTGTGACAGCTTCCATGCGACGGGAGGCGGCTGCAAAGGCTTCATCGTCGTAAACGCCATAGAAGGAAGGTTCGGTAAAGAGGATATCAAAACCCACGGCCCTGGCTCCCTGGGTCTGGCAAAAATCCAGGATGTGGGCCCATATTTCTCTGGGCCATGGCCAGGATAGTCCATTGTTTTGCCGTGCCCAGTCCAGACTGTCCTGATCCACGAGGATTAGCACCACTTCAGAGCTCGTGGCTGCGGGTTTTGCCAAGAGATTTGCCCGGATGTCGAAGGTTTTCCATTCCAGACGCTGGCCCATGGGACTCAGCATCAGAAAAAGCCCTGCCACACAGCCTAGGAAGAGAGAGAGACCTGTGCGATGGGCAATTTTGGGTAGGGGTCTACCTTCTTTCATGGTTTTTTCCGGAAAACGTTTCGATTTGAATCACGAAAACCGAGATTCTGCCTTTTGTTCACACCCCTTCCAGGGCCTCACGGAACCGGGCGTTTCTCACGGGATGGCTGGGCAGGGATTTCTCTTGGATACCTGCCTGGTTCAGTTCGGAAATGCGGCTCTGGGGTGAAGGATGGGTGCTGGCAAAGTCCGGTGCACCGGGCTTCAGTCTTTGATCCATGACGGTAAGCATATTGACAAGGCCGGAGGGATCGTATCCGCAAGCTCTGAGAATGTCCACGGCCCCGAGGTCAGCCTGGCTCTCAAAGGCTCGTGAATACCCGTTGTTCATCAGAACGCCTGTGATATCGGAAATGGATTCTCCAAAGGCCTGGGTCAGATCCGCCAGATGACCTCCGGCAAAGGCACCTGCCCCTTCCACAGCCATGGTGGTGAGGGCAGAGGTGAGCCGGGACCGCTTGATGGCTTTGAGCCCATGCTTTTCGGATACATGGGCGATTTCATGGGCAAGCACAGCGGCAAGTTCCGTTTCATTGCTGCAAAGTCTCAGCATGCCGCGGGTGATGAAGATAAAACCACTGGGAGCGGCAAAGGCATTGATTTCATCGGAATCAAGGATGAGAAAGGCGTATCCTCTGAAGGATTCGGGGTTTCGGGCATAGCGTGCGAGGGTCTGACCGAGAAGATTCACGTAGAGGGTGGCCTGATCATTTTCCCATACGGAATAGGAGGAGAGTACAACGGCTCCCACACTGCGTCCAATATAGTATTCCTGTTCCGGTGTGATGTCTTCAAAACTTTTGGCAAGGGCGGCGCTGCTGCGTTTGATGGCTGCAGCCTGGGATTCCGTGATGGCGCCCGAGGCCACGCCCACTGTGGAGCCCACTTCAGAAACCACACCCATGGTTTTGCATCCCCACAAGAAACCAAGGCAAAGGCAGAAAAAAAATACCCGTTTTTTCATTTCACACCTCCCCTGGGCTCTATACCGCCAACCTCAAGGAAAAAGGCGGACTCTTCTGGTCGGATTTTTATTTTTTCCATGCGATCAAGGGCTTGATAGTCCAGGGTTTGATTTTCGGCTCTGAAGGCCGCCTCCACCTCAGGACTGAACCCTTTACCCGCCAGCGCCAGCTCATCGGCGCTGACCCGACCGGAGAGGGCGTCTCCGGAAGCAAGCTCGATTTTGCGATCGGTGAGAGCGGAACCATGGACCCAGCCAATGGTCCGGGTGCCGAGAACCTGCACCCTCTGCCAGTCCTTTTGCACCGCCAGAACCTCGACGGGCTGACCATAATGGATTTCCATGATAACGCCGGAAAGAAAGGAGGGCATTTCCCGCAGAGGTGTACTGCGTACCTGTACCTGAAGGGTGGAGGCCAGGGCCGTGGCACCGACCAGAAGCAGGATGAGGATTTGGCATAGGCAAACGTGTTTCATGGATTCCTCCCTTTCACCCGGGCGGCAGGCGCGGGTTTTTTTGGCTCTGAAACTTAGGTTCTGCTGATATGTTACCCGGTTTTCTCAAAAGAAAACGTAAAACCTTGAGAAGGTGCATGCCTGCAGGACCTAGAGTTGTTTTAAGCGCAGGATTTCCTCAGGATGCAGGTATCGCCATTTTCCGGGTGCCAGATCCTTCAGCTGTAAAAAGGCCATCCGGATTCTGTGAAGACTCTGCACTTCAGCGCCCAGGGCGGCCACCATCCTGCGGATCTGACGATTTCTTCCTTCCCGGAGTATGATGCCAAAGCTCTGGGGCGTTTTTCTGTACACGCGGGCCGGTCGGGTTCTGCGGCCATCGAGCAGGATGCCCTCTGCCATCTGGGCGAGGGCGTTCGCGTTTAGGGGAGGGCGGGTTTGGACCACATACTCCTTTTCATGATCAAAGGATGGATGGGAAAGTCGGTGATGCAGGGGGCCATCATTGGTAAGGAGAAGCAATCCAGTGGAGTCCTTATCCAGTCTGCCCACAGGGAAAATACGCTGGGGCAGGGGGACAAGATCCGTCACCACCCGTTCTCCTCTGTGATGGCAGGAGGTGACCACGCCTGCGGGTTTGTGCAGCAGGACATAAACCAGCGTTTCTTTGGGCTGAACGGTTTTGTCATCCATGGATACTGCATTGCCCGGCTGCACCTTGAATCCCATCTCACGGATCACCAGGCCATTCACCCGCACCCGTCCCTGGGCAATGCGTCTTTCTGCCTCCCTTCTGGAGCACAGACCCGCATCGGCCAGGAATTTCTGCAGGCGTACGCCCGTATCCGGAGAGGGGCTGTGTTCAGGATCGGTAGTCGGCATTGATACGCACATAATCGTAGGAAAAGTCGCAGGTGAGCATGAAATCCGTACCCGGCCCGATGCCCAGATCAATGAGAAGGGTGAATTCCTTTTGCTTCATGACAGCAGCGGCTTTTGCTTCAGCTTCCGCACCCAGCCAGACCCCGTCTTTCACAAGAAGGGCGTCATCAAAGCGCAGGGTGATGCGATCTGGATCCAGATCTGCGCCCGAGCGTCCTACGGCCATGGCCAGACGGCCCCAGTTGGCATCCTCCCCAAAGAGGGCCGTTTTCACCAGAGGGGAGTTGGCTACGGTGTCCGCAGCCTTAAGGGCGTCCGCATGGTTTCTGGCTCCCTGTACCACGACGCGAACGAGCTTGGTGGCTCCTTCCCCATCCCGAACAACCTGGGTGGCAAGGTCCATGCACAGCGCATCCAGGGCCTCTGCAAAGTGATCTGAATCTTCACCCTGGGGCCGGGTGCCGGAAGCACCGGAGGCCATGAGGAGCACCATGTCGTTGGTGCTGGTGTCGCCATCTACGGAGATGCGGTTGAAGCTTTTATCCACCGCTGCCTTCAGCAGAGAAGTGAGAACTTCCGGTGCAATGTCCGCATCCGTTACAAGGAAGCTCAGCATGGTGGCCATGTCTGGCCGGATCATGCCGGATCCCTTGGCCATACCGCAGAGGGTAATGGTTTTTCCCTGAATTTTCAGGGTTTTCACGGCTGTTTTTTGCACAAGATCCGTGGTCATGATGGCCCTTGCCAGATCCTCAAGTCCTTCGGGACGAATCTTGGCAACGAGATCGGGAATTCTGGGCAGGATGCGATCCATGGGCAGCTGCTGACCGATGACGCCGGTGGAAGCTACCTGCACCAGCTCCGGTTGAATGCCCAGGGCCTGGGCTGCGGCTCTGGCCATGGTTTTTGCGTTTTCCATACCCTGAACACCGGTGGCGCAGTTGGCGTTTCCGGAGTTGACAATGAGTGCCTGGCAGCGTCCGGACTGGATATGTTCCCGACTGAGACGCACGGGCGCTGCGGTGACTTTGTTCTGCGTGAAAACCGCAGCAGCGGCTGCGGGGTGGGTACAGACCAGCATGGCCAGATCCGGCCTGTCTTTGTACTTGATCTGGGCGGAAATGGCCCCTGCGGCAAATCCTTTGCATTGCATGGACGTCATGGACTTGGATCCCTAAAAAGTAGGTTCAGAGAAAGGGGGGAGGCCCCCTGCAACAGGCGCTATTGTACTTTATCTTTTGTGGGGATCAAGGCATAATGCGCTGCGTTTGAAGAAACCTTATTCTGAGCGGGAGTGTTTTTTTATGGTGGAAACCCATCTGCTTTGCCCTGTATGCAGGAAAGGCCGTATCCGGTTGACGCGATCCTGACGGGAAGTCTCTTTCCGCTGCACGGCGTGCGGCGAGGCCTGTCCTGAGGAGCGTATCCAGGAATTGATGGATGAGGCGTTGGAGGAGAAACTTGCATGGATTCCTGTGAATCGTCTTTGATCTGTTGGGTAAGGATGGCCAGGTGCGCAGATTCAAGCTTGTGATGGAATATGATGGCTCCTGTTTTCATGGATGGCAGTATCAGCCGGAACTGAAAACCATCCAGGGGGAGCTGGAGCAGGCACTTTCCCTGATAGCCATGAAGCCTGTGGCGGTACACGGATCCGGGAGGACGGATGCGGGGGTGCACGCCCTGGCTCAGGTGGCTCATTTTGATATGGAAACCCGGATGAAGGGGCCTGCCCTGAAAAAATCCCTGAACTGCCTTCTTCCCGAAGGGCTTGTCATCCATCACTGCATGGAGGTGGGACCTGCCTTCCATGCCCGTTTTGCGGCCAGGGCCAAAACCTATCGTTACCGTATTCTGAACCGTCCCTTACGGCCGGTTCTGGGCAGAAACTATGTCTGGCATGTGTGGCGCCCCCTGGATCGTGGGGGCATGGAGGCAGCGGCGGCCCTTTTGGTGGGCACCCATGATTTTAAAAGTTTTGAAGCCGCAGGCAGTCCGAGAAGTCACACGGTGCGCACGCTCTTTCATGCGGGGTTTTGCGATGAGCCTCGGAATCCTGGGGTTTTTGCCTTTGAAGTCACGGCCAATGGGTTTCTAAGGTACATGGTCCGGAACCTTGTGGGGACTCTGGTTCACGTGGGGATGGGGAAAATCCGGGTGGAAGAGATCCCTGAGATTCTTGGGGGTAGAAGTCGGCACCTTGCGGGGGTTACGGCTCCGCCCCAGGGACTTTTTCTGAAAGCTGTACATTATGACATGGCAAACGATTTTGCAGAACCTGCCATGGAAGTGCAGCCGCCCCCTGGGATTGGCATGGGAGGCGGGAAGCATTTCTGAAAGATGGTGGATATGACAAGAGAGCATTTACGTATCTGGGTTCTGCACCATGATGATCGCTGGTCCTTTATCCTTCTTTATCTGACGCTTGCTGTTTGTCTGAGTATCTGGATCAGTCTTTTCTGGCTGGTTGTGGTGGTGGCGTTCCATGGGGCTCTGGAATGGATCTGTCAGCGGGAAGCGGACGGAGAAGCCTCCTGGCCTGAGCTTCTGGGCCGCGTACTCTGGTCCATCAAGCTTGATATCAGCCTGATTGTTTTTTCTCTGGTGCTGGGTGTGTATATGGAAATCATCATGGGCGTTGCAGGGTTGGGATCTGCTACCCGTGCGGGCGTGCAGGGAATGAAAAGCGGGGCGCGCTTCATGGTCTGGGAAAACGTTCTGCGGGCTGTACTCTTGTCTTTGGATGATCTTGCCCAGGTGTTGAGGGCTTTGTTCCGCAAACCTGACCCGGAGTCCTCAAAAAAACTGGGACGGGAGAGGGAAATCCTCGAGCGGCGGCGGGAAGAAAGGGAGCGGGCTTCTTTGGAGCCGGTTGCCCACTGGCGGGGGGTATGGACAGCGGGGGACTGGTTTTGCCTGTCCTTTGGGGCTTTCTGCCTGATTCTTCTCCTTGTCAGTCCCTGGGCCACGGGCCATGGTCTGGGGGGGGTATGGCGTTTGTTGATTCTGGACCTGCATCCCTGGCCGGGATGAAACAGAGATATCTGCCCTTTTCCCGGGTGGGCGGATATTTTTCCTCATGGGATGTGTTGACAGCGCTGCGGTTTCGCTGTACCCGAAAGGGAGGGTTGAATGCATAAGACCGGATCAGGTGTTCTGTGGGATTTGAATGAAAGCCTGTGAACCCGGTACCAGGGTAAGGCAGGGCCTGTAAGATCAGAAACACACGTTTTTTACACGACACAGTAAAAAATCGCATACAAGGCGGGTGCCGGGGAAAAACGGTATCCGTCTTTTTTTGTACATAGGGATGGTTTTTTCTTACGCACAGGGCCTGCGTATACAAGCCTTGATTCTTCGGACAAACCCTGTACACAGGTGGCGTTTTTGTCCCGGTCTGGGCAGGGGGCGTCCACCCATGATTTTTTATTCCAACTCAAAGACCGGAGGCGGCAAGGCGGATATGCTGGGAACGTTTGTAAATGTGGCGGCCATTGTGGGGGGAAGCCTGCTCGGGCTCCTTTTTGGCAAGGGAATCCCGGAGCGCTATAACCGGACAGTGATGCAGGGGCTTGCCCTGGCTGTCATGCTGGTGGGGCTGAAAGGTGCGCTTGCATGCGATGCCATCCTTATTATCATCGGGAGTCTTGTTTTAGGGACCCTGATCGGGGAGTGGGTGGGTATTGAAGGCAAACTGGACGCCTTGGGCGGGTTGCTTGAAAAGAGATTTTCCAGAAACGGGGGCGATGGCCGCATGGCCAGGGCTTTTGTCACAACCAGCCTGATCTTCTGTGTGGGCTCCATGGCCATTGTGGGTGCTCTGGAAAGCGGGCTTTCGGGTAATCATGAGACCCTGTTTGCAAAATCTGCCCTGGACGGTGTGGCGGCTGTGATTTTTGCCGCTTCCATGGGCGCAGGGGTGCTGCTTTCGGCCTTTGCGGTGCTCATTTACCAGGGAGGTATCACCCTGTTGGCCGAGCTCGTCCGGCCCTTTCTTGTGCCGGAGGTGATCACGGAGATGTCCGGAGTGGGCGGCCTTCTGATTCTGGCCATTGGCATCAATCTCATGGATATTGCCAGGATACGCATCGGCAACATGCTGCCGGCCATTTTTATTCCTTTGCTTTTCTATGGGTTCCGGATGTTGTTCTGATAAGGATGGCCCGTCATACAGGATTGGAGAAAAAAAGCGATGTTATCTTCGGAAACCTCCGCATGTGCTTTCACCCGTAATTTTCCGGATGAACGGCTTATTTTTGAGAATACCACCGACGCCATCATTGTGCTGCAGGACGGTTTTCTGCGCTATGTGAATGCCAATGGCGTCCGTCTGATGGGCTATACGCATGAAGAACTGGTGAATCACCATTTTCGGGAGTTTGTGCATCCGGAAGACCTGCCCATGGTGACCCTCCGTTATAAGCAGCGGATGAATTATGAGCCGGTTCCCGAGGTTTATCCCTTCCGCCTGATCACCAAGGGAGGGGAGCCCATCTGGTTTGAGATTCATGCCGTTGAAATCACATGGAAGGGGGAAAGGGCCAGTCTCACTTTTTTTCACAATATCCAACGCCGTATGCTGGCGGAAAAGGCTTTGGCCCATAACGAGGCGAGAACCCGCGCCATTCTGAACGCCATCCCGGATATGCTGCTTCGTCTGACCCTGGATGGCCTTTGTCTGAAGCACAAACCCTTTGAAGATCATCACTGTCATACGGCATTCATTTCTGTTGAGGGAAACAACATCCGGGATTTCTATCCGGAACCCATTGCCGTACTTTGCATGCAGGCCATGAACCGCGCTTTTTCCACCCGGGAGATGCAGATTTTTGAGTTTCCCTATGACTGCCAGACAGGCCGCATCCATTACGAAGCCCGAGCTGTCGCCCTGGAGCAGGATGAAATTCTGCTCATTGTGCGGGACATTTCGGACAGAAAGCGGATGGAGGAAAGCCTGCGTCAGCGTGAGGAAAACCTGCGCAAGGAAAACATACGTCTGCGCTCCAGCATCCGGGATCGCTACGGTTTCCGGAACCTCATCGGCAAAAGCCCGGCCATGCAGGCGGTGTATGACAGTATCCTCAAGGCTGCAGCCTCGAATGCCCATGTAATCATTTATGGAGAATCGGGTACGGGAAAGGAGCTGGTGGCGCGGGCCATCCACGACCTCAGTGAGCGCGCCCGTGCGCCCTTTGTACCCGTTAACTGCGGCGCCATTCCGGAAGGTCTCATGGAAAGTGAGTTTTTCGGATATAAGAAAGGGGCTTTTTCCGGGGCTGTATCGGATCGTAAGGGCTATATGGATCTGGCCTGCCATGGAACCCTGTTTATGGACGAATTGGGTGAGATTGATGTGAATATGCAGGTCAAACTGCTCAGGGCCATTGAGGGTGGAGGGTTCATGCCTGTGGGAGGTGATTGCCTGCATAAGCCGGACCTTCGCATCATTGGGGCCACAAACCGCAATCTCATGGATCTTGTGCGCAAACGCATGATGCGGGAGGATTTTTTTTACCGCATCAATATTATCCCCATCCACCTGCCTCCCTTAAGGGATCGGGGGGAGGATCTGAACCTGCTCATCTATCATTTCCTTGAAAGCCTCTGTCAGGGCGGTCGAGCGCCGGTTCTGCCGGCCAATATCATGACCATGCTCCAGGCCTACTCCTGGCCCGGCAATGTACGGGAGCTGCAGAATGTGATCCAGCGTTACCTGACCATGGACAGTATTGACCTGGGCGGAAAGATGGAAGCCGGAAACCCGGAATCTTTGCCTCTCTCTTCTTCGGAGGGTGAAGAGGAACTCATGGATCTGAAACAGGCTGTGGAAGGATTTGAACGGATTTATATTGAAAAAGCTCTGAAGATTCATCGATGGAAAAAAGAAGAAACGGCAAAGGCCTTGGGGGTTCACAGAAAAACCCTTTTCAGAAAAATGCGGGATCTGGGATTGGAATGATAAATTTGGATCATTTTTGTCCCGTGGTGTGGCATTTTATTCTTGCGGGGCATTTGGCTACAATTTAAGGACATTATTGATGAATCTACGGGGTGGATGGGGCATGGGTGTCCCGTCTACCCTTTTTTTGTCTTTGTTGGCGGAAAGAAGGGGGGCAGGTGAAAAAAACGAGTCTGGATTTTTTTCCTGAATGAATAGATGTTTATGGTGAAAACGATAAGAAATTTCTTAAAAAAAGAGGGGGCTGCTCAGAATAGGCCTTTGGGTATGGATATTGCTCTTCTGCGGGGATTTTGAACTTGAGAGCCTGATCTCATGGAACGGAATCACCAGAGAAAAACCAACAGAGGAGCAGTGGAATGAAAAGGATGTCTTTTGTATTTGCCATCACAATCCCGATGGTGCTGTGCGCCGCATCGGGGTATGCCAGCTATACCAACTCGCTTACCAATCTCAGCGCCAACTGGATTTCCAATCCTGCCGGGCGTCTGGCTGCCACGGACAGTGCCGATGGTGTGGCCATGAATCCTGCGGGTCTTGTGAGGATGGAAGACGGGATTCATGTTCATTTTTCGAGTCAATCCATTGATAATCACTACAAAATACGGGTTGAGGATGCCTATCCGGGGCAAAAGGTCACAGAACAGAATAAACCGAGTAAATTTGTTCCTTCCCTTTACGTCAACCGAAAGCGGGGGGACTGGTCTTTTTTTGGTGGCGTGAATATCTACGGTGGCGGTGGTAGCCTGTACTTTGAAGATGGAACTCCCAATCTGAACATGGCCGTATGGGGGATTGAGGCCCTTGCGGCGCGCTCTTCCATGCTGACGGGCAGCCCGGTTGACCCCTGGAGCAACGGGAAGAAGTACTTTAATCTCAGCCCGGATCCGAATCAGGCCCTGGGCGCTGGGGTCAGCTCGGAAATGCTGTCCATGATGCCCGCCTTTTCCTTTGGAGCGGCCTATGCGGTGAGCAGCCGATTTTCTGTGGCAGGTGGAGCAAGGATCATCTACGGACAGCAGACCATCAAGATCGCAGCAAGATCAGCGGGGCTGTATGGCGGCAAGGATACCCTTTATGATGCCGAGTGGACGACCCTCGGCGGTCTTCTTTTCGCCAGCGTGAATTACAGGCCTGTTGAAAGGCTGAACCTCGCCGCCATGGTGGAGTCCTGGGCTCCCATGAAGTGGAAGGTGGATGTGAAGGAGGATCTTTCCCACAGGTCGCCTGCTTTCAACAATGAGCATGCCCTCTCGTCCATGTCAGGTTATATTGATGGTCGGACTTTCCGCTTTGATGAGCCAGCCAAGCTTTTTCTCGGCGCAGATTATGCTTTGACCCAGGCCCTGAATGTAAACGCCATGTTCATGCTTTATATGCCCATGTGGGGTGAATATAAGAAACCGACCTCCTCAACCCCCAACAATCCCCAGACCGGAACCACCTATACCCTCAATGAAACGGATTATGATCTGGATCCCGGTTTTGAGGCGGGGGTAGGGGCAGACTGGAAAATTTCCGCTAACACCACCCTCAGTACGGGTCTTGTCTATAACCGTATCAATTACAGAGACAACTACCACTCTGAGCTGGTGATGAAAAACGATCTTTTCAATGTGGGAGCGGGAATCAAGACTCAGGTGAATCATCGTTTCATCATCGGGGTGGGCTACATGCGGAACATCTATTTTGATGCGAAGAATTCCGATCAGATCAAGGATCCCACAGGCAGGAGTTATGAAGCCACTTACAGCAAGAAGGCCAACGTTCTGGCCTTCAGCCTTGAATATCGGTTCATGTAAGGTTTTCAGAAAGTCTGTCGAATCTTAAGGTCCGGGCTGATTTTTCGGTATGCCGCTTCAGTCCGCTTTCGGAGAAATCTGAAAAAAACCCGTTCAACAGGGACTCGGATCTCTGGTGAACGGGTTTTTTATACGACATGGTTCCCCCTTGGTGCGAGGGGAGGGTCATGGCAGCATATCCGGCATGTTTTTTCCGAAAAGTTTCATGGCACAGCTCACCCTTTCCTCCGGGCTTCGGGGAACGCCAGCCAGGGTTTCAATTTTGCGCAGACGGAGCAGAAGGCCTTCCCCGTTGGTCATCTGGATGGCAAGTCCCGGTCTGGCATTGAGCTCCAGAAGGAGAGGGCCTCGGTTTTTGTCCAGCACGATATCCGCGCCGATATAACCGAGTCCTGTCATTTCATGGCAGCGGCTGGCCAGGATGAGAAGTTTTTCCCAGTCGGGAATCCGGATATTGTCCAGGGGGTTGCGGGTGTCGGGATGCAGAGTGACGGGTTGGCCGAATTGCAGGGCCCGCAATCCCCTGCCTGTGGCCAGATCCAGCCCCACCCCCACAGCACCCTGGTGGAGATTGGCTTTACCATCCGATGCCTCGGTGGCAAGGCGGAGCATGCCCATCACAGGGTAGCCCTGGAATACAATGACCCGTATATCCGGTATACCCTGGTAGGAATATCCGTCAAACAGAGGATCCATGCGAATGAGATCTTCCACAAGCACGGTGTCCGGTGTGCCGCCCAATGAATAGAGACCTGCCAGAATGTTGGAAAGGTGGCGCTGTACATCCGCTTCCGCAAGGCGTTTCCCGGAGGTTTTGACAAAGCTGTTTTCCAGGCAGCGGGAGATGACAAGAATACCTTTACCACCGGAGCCCTTGGCGGGTTTGATGGCAAAGCCTTCAAGACCCTGCAGCTGCCTGCGCACATGCTTGATTTCATGCTGGGCGGTGAGCACAAAACGCAAGGTGGGAGTGGGAATATCAAAGAGCTGCGCAAGGCGTTTGGTTTTGAGTTTGTTATCCACAAGGGGATAGAGGTGACGCGGGTTATAAGGGGCGATGAACTGGGCATTGCGGCGGTTCATGCCCAGAATCCCCATGGATGCCAGTTTGCCTGGGGAGATCCATTTCATTTCAGGCTCCCCTTCATGGCGGCAAAGCGCCGGAGTTCAAAGAGGCGGTAGCCTGTGTACTGGCCGAGCAGAAGGATAAGGGCGGCAATGACGAGATTGAGTTCGGGAAAGTTAAAGCTTAAGTGCGCGATGAGGGGTTGGCGCATGCACAGATAGGCCAGGAGCGCGACTCCAAGGCTCCCCGAACCCTGTACCATAACCTCCCGCATGCCTTCTTCTTCCCAGAGAATGGACATGCGCTCAATGGTCCATGCAATGATGATAATGGGAAAGGCTGTGACCGGTATGCCCGTATGAAAACCCAGGCGGATGGCGGTAAGGCTTGCGAGGGTGATGAGGGTAATGACGATGATGACAATGGTGGCGATACGGGCCACCAGAAGAAGGTTTAAATAGGAAAGATAGCTGCGCAGCAGAAGACCTGCGCCCACGATGGCCAGGAAATAGAGAAGCCCCGGCACAAGGGAGGTCTGGAGAAAGGCCATGCCGATCAGTACGGGCATGAAGGTACCTGAGGTACGGATCCCCACGAGGATGCGCATGATGGCCACCACCAGAGCACCCATGGGAATGAGGAGCAGAAGCCTGAAAACGCCCTGCTGATCCAAGGGCAGGTGATGCATGCTTAAAAAGGAGAAACCCTGGTTGGAGGACTGGATTCTGGCCATTTCCAGGGCGGGAATACTCTGGGAGAGCATGGAAAAGTTTACCCTGCTCATACTGCCGCCGCTGAGATCCAGAAGGGAGGGACCGCTTCTGTGCCAGAGCAGAAAATTTTCCGGAACCCCCTGCTGGCCGGTTTCAGGGTGGAAAAGAATCCAGGTTTTTCCCGTGAACACTTCCAGCATGGGGACGAGATTCTGGTTTCTCCGGTTATCCTCCAGGAAAAGGCCCAAGACCACCCGGGCCGGGACTCCGGCCTGGGCGAGAAGGCGTGTCAGCAGGATTTCCGGCTTGTATCGGGCCAGAAGCAGGGCCGCATTCTGTTCCTTGGCCCTGGCTCCCAGGCCTTTGATCAGCTCCCTTGTAAGACTTTCCGGCGTGCTGGACGTGCTGGTGGCGGCGTCAATGAGCGCCTTGGCCGCCGTGGCTTCGGAGGCTTCCCAGAATACGGGTTCCATGGGCGGGGGAAGATCCGTGGGGCCTGGCTGGAGTCCGGGCTGGGGGGTGATCTGAATTTTGTAATACAGGGCCTGAGGGCCCCCTGCGGCCCTGCGGGACCATTCGGCCCTGCGGCCTTCCTTACTTTCAATGATGGAGAAACCATAGCCCGATGATGCGGCTTGTTCATTGAAGATGCGGAATCCCGGCGGATTGTGGGGGACACTGAAGCTTACCAGTACGGGAGCCTGCTCAGCGGTGAAATCCACCCGGGCCTCCACAAGCCACACCCCTGTATCTCTGCCGGGTTTCAGGGGAATCTGCATGGTGGTGTGACGAACCCAGGCAAGGCTGAGGCCCGCCACCACAAGAAAAGCAACAATCCAGCATAAACTGACGCGGGACATTAGCGGGTATCCGTTTCTTTGGCTGTGCGTTCAGAGGTTCTTTTTCTTTTTGCAGGCACGGCGTGGGAAAGGCTGACATCCACGACCATGACATCCTTTAAAATATTCCGTCCGATGAGAACCGGGAAGGTGAGATGGCTTCGATCCGAGAGAGTGAACTCGGCAAGCTGTGTACTTTCTCCGATGGAAAGGGAAAGCTGGATCACGGGTCTTCGTTCACTTTCCTCACTGATGGATTGCAGAATACGGGCTTTTCTCACCAGCTTCTGCTCCATGGGAATGAGTTCTCCGGTTTCCGGATGGGGGAGATCAAAACGCACCCAGCGTTCGCCATCCCGCTCAAAACGCTGGATGTTGCGGGCATCCAGGGAAGCGGTTTCCGCACCCGTATCCATGCGGGCGGGAAAGACAAGGCCCGGCG
>NZ_JAVETM010000016.1:0-75505 GCF_034006065.1 Desulfobotulus sp.
TGCCCGGAATGGGCAAAAAAAAGCTTGCGGAGAACCTCCTTCTCAACCAGGAAAAGGCCTTTCTCAGCAGAAAACTTGCCACCATCGCATGCGAGGCTCCCCTTTCCTTCCAGCCCGAAGCCTGGCGCAAAAAAGCCCCGGACACAGTAAAACTCACAGCCCTTTTCCGGGAGTTGGGCTTTCGCCAGCTGCAGCAGAGCTTTGCCGCCGCCCCCTCCCCGAATGCCGTCAAAGGCCAGGGCCTGCTCTTTGAAGAAAATTCCGGGGAAAGGCCCGGGAAAGAGCCTGCGCATCCCCACACCACCGAGGATTACCGGGCCCTTCTCTCTGAAAAGGATCTCAAGGAAGCCGTGGACGCCATACGGCAAAAAGGACTCATGGCCTTTGACACGGAGACCACAGGCCTTGACGTCCTCTCTGCGGATCTTGTGGGGATTTCCTTCAGCTGGCGGGAAAACCAGGCCGTTTACATTCCCATGGGACACAAAGCCGCAGATTTCCCTCCACAGCTTTCCCTCACTTGCGTCCGGAAACACCTCACTTCCCTCTTTTCCGATCCCGCCATCACCAAAGTGGCCCAAAACCTCAAATACGACTGGACCCTCCTCACCCGCCACGGCTTCTCCCTGGAAGGCCCTCTCAAGGATACCCTGGTGGCGAGCTACCTCCTCGACCCCACCCGCAATAGCCACAGCCTGGATGCCCTGGCCCTGGATCTTCTGGATCACACCCCCATGTCCTATGAGGAAGCCGTGGGCAAAAAGGGGCTTGGTTTCCAACACGCAACCTTTGAAAAGGCCGTTCCCTATGCCTGCGAAGATGCGGACATCACGCTCAGGCTCTGGCAGAGGCTTTCTCCGGAACTGAAAGAAAAGGGGCTTCTGGATCTTTTTGAAACCCTTGAAATGCCGCTGGTTCCCGTTCTCATGCGCATGGAAAATACGGGCATCCGCGTGGACACGGAAAAACTGAAAAACCTTTCCTCTGCCATGGAAAAAGAGCTTGCCACCCTCACCGAAGAAATTCACTCCCTTGCGGGGGAAGCCTTCAACATCCACTCCCCCCAGCAGCTGGGTCATGTTCTTTTTGAGGTGCTGAAACTGCCCGTACAGAAAAAAACCAAAAAGAAAACCGGATATTCCACCGATGTTTCCGTATTGGAAACCCTCGCCCCCCAGCATCCCCTTCCGGCAAAGGTGCTGCGTCACCGGAGCCTTGCCAAGCTCAAAAGTACCTACGCCGACGCCCTGCACGACCTTGTGCATCCGGAAACAGGCCGCATCCACACAAGCTTCAACCAGGGCGTCACCGCCACAGGCCGACTTTCCAGCTCCAACCCCAACCTGCAGAACATTCCCATCCGCACAGAAGAGGGCCGGGAAATCCGAAAGGTTTTCATTCCCAAAGAGGGCTGGCGCATGATGGCCGCGGATTACTCCCAGATCGAGCTTCGTCTTCTCGCCCATTATGCAGAAGACAGCATCCTCATCGACTCCTTTGAAAAAAATGAGGATATCCACGCAAGGACCGCAGCCGAGGTCTTTCAGGTTTTTCCCCAGTTCATCACCGAAGAGCTCCGGCGTCAGGCCAAAACCATCAATTTCGGTATCCTCTACGGCATGGGGCCCTTCCGTCTGGCAGGCGAGCTGGGCATCAGCCAGAAAATGGCCAAAACCTATATCGATCACTATTTCGCCCGCTATAGCGGCGTGAAGGCCTTCATGGAAAAAACCGTGGACACAGCCAGGGAAAAAGGGTTTACCACCACACTCATGGGACGTATCCGCCCTTTGCCCGACATCCACAGCCCCAACCACAACCTCAGGCAGATGGCCGAACGCATCGCCGTGAACACCCCCATCCAGGGCTCAGCTGCGGATCTTCTCAAAATGGCCATGGTGCGCATTGATGCGGCCCTGCGGGAAGCAAAAATGAACACCCGCATGCTGCTCACCGTACACGACGAACTGGTCTTTGAAACCCCGGAAGAAGAAAGCCAGGAAGCCGCAACCCTGGTCCGGGATCTCATGGAGCATGTGGCGGATCTCAAAGTCCCCCTTGTGGTGAACCTTGCCTTCGGGGATAACTGGTCCGAAGCCCACTGATTTTCATGGCCGGGGTGCAGACCCCGGCCCTTCTCTACCCCTTTTTCTCCGGCGGCAGGGGATTTTCCTTTACCGCCTCGCAGACCGTGCGATACACAGATTTAAAAAACTCGTCAAACCCAGTGGGTGAAATCCGGCCCACCTCAATGAACTTCACCACCACCTCCTTGGTGGTTCGCAGCACCTGCTCATCCATGGATGCCATGGTCGTCCTCCTTTTTTGTCCCATCGGGCTCCAAGCCCCCAAAACGCCACCCCTTACATTCGCCATATGGACAAAGCACGGCGGCTCCGCTATGGTAACCTAAAAAAAACCATGTTTTTGTTTTGAACACCAGACACCCAACGCATATTTTCACAAAAGACACCCTGATGCCCGGCAAAGGAAGCCTTCTGCGTTCAACCCCCAATTCCAGAAGCCATGGCGGCCCATGAATCCCATACCTTTTTTTCAGTCCATCACCACCCGCATCCTGATTCCGGCCCTGCTGCTCCCCATACTCCTGCTGGGCTGGGGCCTGTGGTTTTACAACGCCCTGATTCAGGAACAGCTGCTGCACGAAGCCGATGTCCTCCTCGCGGCAAGGGAGCAGACCTTTTTACATTACCTGCAAAGTCAGGAACATCATTTAATCCTCATTGGCCACAACATGGCCGCTCGTCTGAACCAAGCCTTTCACCATCTACCCGATTCCGCTCCGGAAATCACCCAGGCTCTCCAGGATTTTCAGAAAAAACACGGGCTTTCCGGGATCGCCCTCATGAACGCTGAAAATCAGCCCCTCCATATTCTCGGCCTCAATCCCATGGATCTTGTCCCTCCGGATTCCCCCCCTCAAGAACCCCACCCAGACGATCTCCGGCACAGGTATCATTCCCTTGCCGAAAAAAACGCCCTCCTTCGCATCGCAAGCCTGCCCCTGGAAGCCGGACGCCTGCTTCTCCTTGCAGCCCCCCTGCAGCTCACCCACAAAGCTCCCCCCTCAAGCTTTATCCTGGCCTTTGGTAAAATCCACACATGCAGTCAGGACTGCCCGGAAATCACCCAGCTCCTGGGTTCGTCCCCTCCCCTTTCCCATGGTCTCCGAAGGCTGAAAAACACCTCCCTCTTTGTCCGCACCCAAGCCCTGCCCGGCCTTGAAAACGAATCCGTTCTCATCGGCGTGGCAACCCGGATGGATACGAGCCTCGCGGACATTCCCCTTTCTTTACAGATTCATCTGGCCGCAGGGATTTTTTCCTTTGTTCTGCTGGCCCTTTTCATGGGAAAAACCCTGAGCCTGGTGAGCCGCTCCCTGCTTCAGACCCGCAACGCCACCCTTGCCATTGCCAGGGGAGACTTTGCCCCTCCCCTGCCCCTCAGGGCTCCCGGAGAAATCGGCCTTCTCGCCCAGGCCCTGCAGCAGATGGCCCACACACTGGAAGAAAACATGAAAGCCGTACACCAGAGCCAAAAAGAAACCCAAGCCGCCCACGAGGCCCTGAAAATCAGCGAGGATCAGTACAGAATCCTTGCCAACACAGCTTCTCAGGTTCACATCGGCATCCTGGTGGCCGATGAAAGTCCGGAACATAAAGGGGCCCTTCTCTACGTCAACGACCACGCCATCCGCCTCTGCGACATCGGAAATGACAAAAATTGCAGTCACCTTTATATCCAGACCCTGCTCCACAAGGATGCCTTCGGCCAGACCCTCCTCTGCAGACAAAGCGGGGAAAAACTACCCGTGGAAACCGTTACCTGTGAGAGTCTTTTTGCAGGAAAACCCGCCCGCGTCTATTATATCCGCGACATCAGCACCCAGCTCCGCACGGAGCGTCAGCTGCGGGATTACAATCAGAACCTTGAAAACATGGTGGAAAAGCACACAGAGGAACTGCGCCGCACCCTCCAGAATCTGAAAGAAACCCAGGGGCAGCTCATCCATTCTGAAAAAATGGCCGCCCTGGGCCATCTTGCCGCAGGCGTGGCCCATGAAATCAACAATCCTGTGGGCTTTGTCAAAAGCAACCTTGGCACCATACGGGATTATTTCCAGGATCTCATGACCCTCATCACTGCCCAGGAAAGTCTGGAAGCCTCCCTGGAGACGGGTGAAAATCCCCAGGCGCTGCTGGATGAAATCCGGAAAATCCGGGGCCGCATTGACATCGATTTCATCCGCCAAGACCATGAATCCGTCATCTCCGAATCCATGGAAGGCATCCAGCGGGTGGCCCGCATCGTCTCCGACCTTAAAGATTTCTCCCACACCGGATCCATGCATATGGAACCCACGGATATTCACCAATGCCTGGAATCCACCCTCAACATTGTATGGAACGAAATCAAATACAAGGCAGAGGTGATCCGTGATTTTCACCTTCTTCCCGAAATTCTCGCCGTTCCGCAGAAACTCAGTCAGGTTTTCATGAACCTCCTCATGAACGCCGCCCAGGCCATCGAAAAACAGGGCGTCATCACCCTGCGCACGCGGCTTGAGGCGGATTGTATTCTTGTACACATTGAAGATACAGGCTGCGGCATCCCACCGGAGGTCATCCCCCGCATCTTTGATCCCTTTTTCACCACCAAGCCCGTGGGCAAGGGTACGGGCCTGGGGCTCAATATTTCCTACAACCTCATGCAGCAGCTCGGTGGCGCAATCGAGGTCCACAGCACACCAGGCGAAGGCAGCACCTTCACCGTACGCATACCAAGGCGTGAATCCTAGTCATTGCGGATCCTGAAAGGATTTTTGCATGGATATCATCGTTGCCGAAGACCATCCCGTTTCCGCCAAACTTCTGGAAAAGATCCTCACAAGGGCCGGGCATACCCCCCTTCTCGCCGCAGACGGTGAAAGGGCCTGGGAGCTTCTCCGGCGTCACCAGGCCCCCATGTTGCTTACAGACTGGATGATGCCCGGCCTGGATGGCCTTGGCCTGTGCAAGAGAATCCGGGAGCTGCCTCCCACGCCTTATACCTACATCATCCTTCTCACGGCCCGGGATGCCACGGCAGACATCCTCTGCGGCTTTGAGGCAGGTGCCGATGATTACATTGCAAAACCCGTCAATCCCGATGAACTCATGGCCCGCATCCGGGTGGGACTCCGGCATCTCGCCCTGGAAGACCGCCATGAAAAAACCCTGCGCCAGCTCATGCACACGGAAAAGCTCGCCTCCCTGGGCCAGCTTGCCGCAGGCATGGCCCACGAAATCAACAATCCCTTAGGTTTTCTCACCAGCAACATCAAAACCTTTGGTACCTACACCCAGGAGATGCAAGCCTTTATCCAGTCTTGCATCCACCTTCTGCCCCAGCTTCGCAAACTTGAAAATCCGCCCCAGGAACTCCGGGAAAAAATCAAAGACCTGGAAAAATATCAAGATCTCGCTTATATACTGGAAGATCTGGATCAGCTTGTGGCCGAATCCCGGGAAGGCCTTGGCCGCATCGGAAAAATCGTTGAAGATATGCGGATTTTCGCCCAACCCGCAGCCCTGAACCCGGAGCTTACCGACATCCACCACTGCATCACCCTAAGCCTCTCCATGCTGACCGCCCGGCTTGGAAGCGCCATCGAACTGGTCCAGGATCTGGGGGATCTTCCCAGGATTTTCTGTTTTCCGAACCAGTTGCAACAGGCTTTCTGCAACATCTTTCTCAATGCCATCCAGGCCATGGAAGGTAATGGAAAGCTTTATATTCAGACCCGTAAAGAAAAAGACCAGATCCGCATACGCATCCAGGATACAGGGACGGGAATTGCCCCGGAAATTCTGCCCCGCATCTTTGACCCCTTTTTCACCACAAGGCCCGTAGGCCAGGGAACCGGGCTGGGGTTGCATGTGGCTTACACCCTGATCCAACGCCATGGAGGCTCCATTGAGGCCTCAAGTCCACCCCATGCCGGTGCGACCTTTGACATCCTTCTTCCCATTGCAGGGGTTTAAAAGGCCCGACAAAACAGCCCCTTGATGCGCCCATAAGGAAGCCCTATGACCACAATGGAAAGCCTGCGCTACACGCACCAGATCCTCCTCGTGGATGATGAGCCCTCCATTCTGAAGGCCCTTGCCCGAATCCTGCGCAAACTGCCCTGTACCCTTCATACAGCACCAGGGGGCAAGGAAGCCCTTCAACTGCTGGCGGAAAGCAAAAGCGCCTTTTCCCTCATTCTTTCAGACCAGCGCATGCCGGATATGGATGGTGCTTCCTTTCTGGAAAAAAGCCGTAAAATCTTTCCCTACGCCTCCCGCATCCTGCTCACAGGTTATTCGGACATGGAAGCCCTGACCCGGGCCATCAACAAAGGCGGAATTCACCGCTTTCTTTCCAAACCCTGGGAAGATGAAGTCCTGCTTCAGACCGTCACCGAAGCCCTGCAGCAGTACGAAGTCATTCTGGAAAACAAAAGGCTGCAGCTTCTCACCACCCGGCAGAATCGGGAGCTGGAAGCCCGGGTGAAGGAAAGAACCGCAGAGGTGGAAAGCCAAAACGCAGCCCTCATCCGGGCCAATCACATGCTGGAAGACAGCTTTTACAGCACGGTCCGCCTCCTCGCCTCCCTCATTGACATGAGCGCGCCGGAGCTGGCCGGTCACGGCCGCAGGGTGAGTGAGACCGCCGCCATGCTGGCAGGCCATCTGGAGCTGGACACCGAAGAGATTCTCCACATTGAAGTGGCAGGACTTCTCCACGATATCGGCATGGTGGGAAGCAGCCCCGCCATTCTCAAGGGCAACCCCCAGACCATGAACCGGGAAGAACTCCAGCGCTACCGCAAACACCCCGAAGACGGACAAAGTCTCCTTCAGCTCATCCCCCGCCTGGACCATGTGGGGCTTCTGATCCGCTGCCACCACGAACACTACGACGGCCAGGGTTTTCCCGACGGCCTTGCAGAACAGGAAATCCCCATGGGTGCCCGCATCCTGGCCGTAGCCAATGAATATGACCGCTACCTCCACATTCCCGAACTTTCCACGGAAGCCATCAGACAGATGGCTCGCCAGCAGGACAGCACCCTGGATCACATCAACAGCGAAACCCTCAAGCGTCAGGCCGCAGCCAACCGGGTGAAACTGGGAGCCTTTTCCCAGTTTGATCCCGATGTGGTCAAAGCCCTGCTGGATATTCTCAGAGGCCAGGGCATTTCCGGAAAACGGGAAAGAGGCCTTGCCCTGGAACAGCTTGAACCTGGCATGAAGCTGGCTCGCCCCCTTTACACCACCCAGGGGCGCTTTCTTCTGCCCTACAACACCGAGATCACACAGGAATTGCTCCAACGCCTCAAACAGATTCACAGGAACGAAGCCATACAGGAGCCCATCCCCATCATCTCCATACGGTAGAGGGAATCCATGCCCGAAAAAAATCCAAACGTTCTGGCAGATCTCCTGAAGGCTTTGGAAAATCTTCCATCCCTGCCCCAGGTTGTCCTCAGGGTCAACGCCATGGTCCAGGATCCCAAAACCCAAACCCGGGATCTCAGCCGCATCATTGAGATGGACGTGGCCCTTGTGGCCCGCATTTTAAAGCTCGTCAACTCCGCTTTTTTCGGCTTAAGATCCCAGGTGGGCAATATTCCGGACGCCGTCTCCATCCTGGGTTTTGACATCCTCCACCGCATCACCCTCTCCCTTTCCGTAATCAATGCCATGGGGCGTCTGCGCCAGAACCCCGGCCACTGGCTCTGGCCCCACGCCATCCGCACGGCGGTCTTCTGTGAGTATCTGGCCCGGAAGTCAGGACTCTGCAGAAGTGACGACGCCTTTGTGGCGGGCCTGCTCCACGACATCGGCCTCATGCTGCTGGCCCGGTGCATGCCGGAGCTTTTCATCCGCCTGGAAAAGGCGGCAAAGGAACAGCAAAAGCCCTTTTTTGTCCTGGAATCCACCCTTACGCCGGGATTTTCCCACGCCACCCTGGGTGCGGTCATGGCGGACCGCTGGTTTCTGCCTCCCTCTCTGGGGGAAGCCATCGCCCATCACCACCGGTTTCCCGAAGACAGGGAAGCTTCCAACCTCACCCTTCTCGTCCATGTGGCCAATGTTCTCGACAATCATTGGGAATTTTTTGAAAATGACAGCATCCCTTTCGCAGTGATGCACCCCAGGGCTCAGGAAAAACTTGAAAGCATCCTCCGCAATCCCGGACAATGGTTTCCTCCCCTGCTCCAGCACGGCAGGGAGGCCTGCAAAACCTTTCTCGGAGAAAGCCCATGAACAAGGCCTGCATTCTCTGTGTGGACGATGAGGTGAATATTCTTCAGGCCTTGAGACGGCTGCTGCGCAAGGAAGACTATTGCATGCTCACCGCAGAAAACGGCGCAGAAGCGCTCCGGATTCTGGAAAAGGAAGAGGTCCATGTGATTCTCAGCGACCAGCGCATGCCAGGCATGAGCGGTACCGAGCTTTTTTCCCGCGTCCGGGAACAGTGGCCCCACATCCTGCGCATCATCCTTTCCGGCTATACGGATGTGGACAGCATCACCGAAGCCATCAACAAGGGACATATCTACAAGTTTCTGCTCAAACCCTGGAATGACCAGAATCTGCGCCTTGAAATCCGCCAAGCCCTGGACCAGTACGCCCTGGCCCGCACCAATCGTGAGCTCCAGCAAACCATCCTTGAACAGAATGAAGCTTTGCGAAACAGCAACGAAAACCTGGAACAGGCCGTTCTGGAGCGCACCCGCGAACTCAAGCTCCAGAATCATGCCTTGGCGCTTTCCAGGGCCGTACTGGAAACCCTCCCCTTCCCCGTTCTCGGAATCAGTCGTGAAGGGATTGTGGCCGTAGCCAATGAAAGCGCCATGGCTCTTTTTGGTTCAAGACCTGGCTTTGCCATCGGCAATCCCGCTTCTCAGGCCTTTCCCGGCCTTATCACGGAAACCACCCACCAGGTTATCCGGGAAAACAAAGCCCACCGTCTCCGTCTTGCAACAGAAAACCTGGATCTGACCATCACCCCTCTCACAGGACGCTTTCAGGGAGCTGGGGCCGTACTCGTTTTTGGCCTCCCATCCCCCTCCACAGAATAGACAAGGAGTTTCACATGCGTATTCTCATTGTTGAAGATGATCCCATCAGCCGCATGGTCATGGAAAAAAACCTCAGACGCTTTGGTACCTGTGATGTGGCGGAAAACGGCGTCCAGGCCCTTGAGGCCTTTCAGAAGGCCCATACGGAAAACCAACCCTATGATCTCATCACACTCGATATTATGATGCCCGAACTGGATGGGCAGAGTACCTTGCAGGAAATCCGACGCATGGAAAACCAAAGGGGCATCTATGGACTCTCCGGGGTTAAAATCATCATGACCACAGCCCTTGATGACAAGGAAAGCATACTGGAAGCCTTCCGCTCCCAATGCGAAGGCTATCTCACCAAGCCCATACAGCGTGAAAAACTCTTTCAGCTCATCCAGGCCTTCGGTCTCTGAACAGGCCTGAAAAAAACGAAAGCCCAAGGCCGGGCGAGGGAAAAGGTTCTCAAGTCCCTTTCCCGGAAAAGCCCTTCTTTTTCACCCTACGGGTCTTCCTCACCCGCCCTGTTTTTATGCCCCGGCCTTGGGCTTTGCTTCCAGGATCTTTTAAAGGTTGATCACACTGTCGGCCACCTCAAGGCTTGTGACAATATCCAGCATGTTGGTACTGCTGCCCACCGCCCTTTTTTCCGTCAGCCCATAATGGGCCAGGCAGGTTCCGCAGACCAGAATACCGACCCCCCTGGCCTCAAGCCCACGCAGAGCATCCAGGGTCTGGGCGTCCGCAACGGTGAGGCGCACGGCCTCGTTCACACACACAATGCGCCAAAGGCCCTCCCCCATTTCGCCGAGGGTGCTGACAAAATTCTTCATCAGCCCCGCGCCCAGTTCAGGATCACCCTGGCCGATGCGATCGTTGGCCAGCATCACCAGAATCCTGCGTCCTTCCCCTTGCCTGACTTCCCGGACCGGGATAGCGGCAAGGGAAGGGGACAGGCCCGCTCCCTGGGTGCGTACGGCAAAGGTTCCGCCCTCTTCCGCCACTTCACAGGCAACACCTGCATTTTCAAGAAAACGCCGCACATTTTCCGCAGCCACTCCGTTGTCCACCCATACACACAGTCCCTCGGACACCGGGCCTTCGGACAAGAGGTTCCGGGTCATCAGAACGGGCTGGGGACAGGCCTGTCCCCGGCAATCCAGCTCCTTCATGGTCTTTCTCCTTTCGCATGGAAACACAAAGGCAAACAAAAAATCCTTTTATGAAATGAAGCCCTTTGGTACAAACGACAGGCTGGGGGTCCGGCCCCCTGCCCCTGACCCCCTGAGGAGGATCCCCCATGAAGCCCCCCTTTCTTCCTGTCCTGCTTGTCGGTCTTCTTTTCTCCCTTCCCGCCTGCGGCGCAAAGACACCGGCCACGCTGCCTTGCTGGGAGCTCTCCGCCCAGAGGGCCCTGGTCCAGGGGAATAAGGCCTACCTGAAAGGATGTTACGGCCTTGCACACCAACATTACCAGGCCGGGTTTGAGGGCTATACCGCCGCAGATCAGGAAAGAGGCGCAGCCCTTGCCCTCAACAATCTGGGCAATGCCTACCGCATGCTGCACCAGAAGGAGGATGCCCTGATCTCTTACATCGAATCCGCCCGCCGGGCCGCCCGGCTGGGCGATCAGGATCTTGAATACCGGGCCCTTGCCAACCGCATTTCCCTGCTGCTGGATCTTGAAAGACCGCATGAGGCCATGGCCCTCATGCCGGATATTCCAGCAGCAGAAACCCACCCCGGCTTTATCCGCCCAAGGGCCCGCATCCTTCACCTCCAAGGGAAGACCGATCAGGCAGAACGGCTGCTGCGTGAAGCCCTGGTCCAGGCAACCAGCTCGGATAAAGCGGGGCTTTACTTTTCCCTGGGAGAACTTTTGCTTTCCGAAAACAGCCTCCAGGCGGCCCACCAGGCCTTTTCCCAGGCCCTGGAACTGGACAGGGCAGCAGGCCGATTCAGCGCCCTCGCTGGCGATCTCATGGCCCTGGCCCGCTGTGAAACCCGGCTTGGCAGGGATGAAGAAGCCCTTGACGCCGCTCGCAGGGCCATGGAAATCTGGGCGCTCATGGGGGATACCCAGCTCCTTGCCATACATGAGGCTTTTTTCATGACCCTTGCTGAAAAAAGCGCCATGGATCTTACACTCTCCCGGCATTTCATTCAGCTCTGGCAGACGGGCAGGGCCGTAGCCGGTCCCTGTGACTGATTTTTTCTAAAAGCCCCCTTCACACTTTCACAAGAATTGGAATGTTTCTTAAAATGACTCCTTCAGAACCCGCCTTGGCCATGACACAAAGCGCCAATGTCTCCATCCTCAGGCATGGGGAAAAAACCATCTTCCTTGTGGGTACAGCCCATGTTTCCCGAAGCAGCGCCGAAGAGGTGGAAAGCCTGATCCGGGAACACCGTCCAGACACCGTGGCCATTGAGCTCTGCGGTCCCCGTTTTGAATCCATCCAGGATCCCGACCGCTGGAAAAACATGGACATTCTCAAGGTGATCCGGGAAAAAAAAGCCTTTTTGCTCCTCTCCAATCTCCTGCTTGCCGCCTTTCAGAAACGCATTGCCGATCGCATGGAAATCCGACCCGGCGAAGAGATGCTCCGGGCCATCCACGCTGCCAGGGAAACCGGCGCAGGCCTGCATCTTGCAGATCGGGAAGTCCGCATCACCCTGGCCCGTATCTGGGGAAAAATGGGCTTTTTTGCCAAAGCAAAACTCCTCTTGCAGCTTCTGGGCTCGGGCTTTGAGGCGGACAAGATCGAGGAAGCCGAAATTGAAAGGCTGAAAAACCAGGATGCCCTGGCCTCCCTGCTCCAGGACATGGCCGGTGCCCATCCCGTGCTTCAGCAAGTTCTCATTGACGAACGGGATCAGTATCTTGCAGAAAAAATCCGCACAGCACCCGGCAAAGCCATTGTCGCCGTCGTAGGGGCAGGCCATGTACCCGGCATTCTCCGTTACTGGGAATCCCCTGTGAACCTCGGGGCGCTGGAGACCCTTCCCCCTCCGGGAAAAGCAGGAAAAATCCTCAAATGGGGCCTTCCTGCCCTCATTCTCTTTCTCTTTGCCGCAGGTTTTTTTCTCGGCGGCAGAGGCACGGGCATGGACATGCTCACCTTCTGGATCATCGCCAACGCCGTTTTTGCAGGCGCAGGCGCACTGGCCGCCTTTGCCCATCCTCTCACCATCCTCACCGCCATGGCCGCAGCCCCGCTCACCTCCCTGAATCCCATGGTGGCCGCAGGTTGGGTGGCGGGCCTGGTCGAGGTCTTTCTCCGCAGACCCAGGGTATCGGATATGCAGTCCTTAAGTCAGGACCTCACCCACATGCGGGGCTTCTGGAACAACAAGGCCACCCGCATCCTTCTGGTGGTGGTTTTCACCAACCTTGGCAGCTCCATCGGTACCTTTGTCGCCCTGCCCCTCATGCTCCGCCTTCTCAGCTGATCTCAGCAGAAAAAAGATCTCAGAAAGATCGCGCAGGGTTTTCAGGCAAAATCCTCACGACCCTGCGCACTCCCCCATTCCGCTGGGCTCGTTTTTCCAGTGCAAGGCGGCCTTCGGCATAAAGCTGGATGCAGGCAGGATAGAGCCTCCACTCCTCTTCCAGGCCCTTTCGCTTCACATCCTCCAGGCTGTCTTCCGGCAGAATAGGGAAGGCGGCCTGGCCCACAATGGGACCGGAATCTTCTCCATAGTCCACAAAATGCACCGTGCAGCCCCCCACCCGACAGCCATGCCGGAAGGTATCCCCGTATCCATCCATGCCCGCAAAGGCAGGCAAGAGGGCGGGATGAATGTTCATGATTCTCGGAAGCTCTTCTTGCTTTTGCATATGATCCAGAAAATAGGGTGTGAGGGTCCGCATGAAACCCGCCAGCACGAGAAGGTCCAGATCATAGGGCAAAAGAGCATCCAGCAGCAGGCGCTCCGCCGCCGCCCTGCGGGCAAAAAAATCCCGGACCTTTTCCGGGTCCGCCTCTTTTGGAAAAAAAACCTGCCTTGCACAGATGGCGTCAAGGTCCAGATCCCTTGGAACCCAGTCCTGGGGCCGCTCCCCCGCATCCCTCAGAACCTGTTTGTAATCCACCACAAAATGATCCACCCCCATGGCCGCAGCCCGATCCAACCCCCCCGCATCCAGACGGTCCGCCCCCACCACCCGTACTTCAGCGGCAAGCTCCCCCTTCTGGCAGGCATCCATGATGGCCTGGGCATTGCTGCCGCCACCTGAGAGCAAAATACCGATTCCCAAAGGCTTTTTCATCCCCCACCTTTCCACAGCCCCTCAACGAAGCAGATGACAAATCTGGGCCGTGCTGCTATATCTTGAAAATATCCAAAAAGTCTTCTACGCATAAGCAGATTTCATGCAAAGGCTTATACTCCGCATTGCATGCGGGCTCAAGCCAGGTTCTTCCACCCGATAACAGGGCAGCTTATGGAAACCTTTGTCGCGAGACAACCCATTTTCAATCAGAAAAAGCAAATTGTCGCCTTTGAGCTTCTTTTCCGCAACGGTATGCACAATGCCATGCCGGAGATGGACGGGGACAAAGCCTCTTCCCAGCTTCTTGCCAATACCTTTCTCAACATCGGCATTGATACCCTTACCGAAGGCAAAAAGGCTTTTATCAATTTTACGGAAAACCTGCTTCTCCAAAGAATTCCCCTCATGCTCCCCGCCCAGACGACGGTGGTGGAAATTCTTGAAACCGTAAACCCCACAGAAGAAATTCTCCAGGCCTGCCAGGAGATGGCAGGCAAAGGCTATGTTCTCGCCCTGGATGATTTTGTGTACAGCGCGCCCTGGCAGGGACTCATGCAAGCAGCCCGCATCATCAAGATTGACTTCCGGGTCAGCTCCGAAGAAAAAATCCGCGAGTGCATGGCCTTTAAAACCCAAAGACCCCTCATTTTTCTTGCGGAAAAAGTGGAAACCTATGAAGAATTCCAAAGGGCCCTTGCCCTGGGATTCTCCCTGTTCCAGGGATATTTTTTCTGCAGACCGGAAATTATCCAGGGTAAGGAAATCCAAGGCCAATCCCTCAATCTTCTCCAGATCACAGCGGAAAGCGCAAAAGAAGACATGGACTTTGACCGCATGGAAGCCCTGATTCACAGGGATGTGGGCATTGCCTACACCCTTTTACGCTACATCAACTCCGCCTTTTTCAAGCGCATCCGGGAAATCACCTCCATCCGCCAGGCCCTTGTACTGCTGGGAACGGACGAAATCCGCCGCTTCATCGCCATCATCGCCCTTACCAAAATCTGCACCCACAAGCCCGAAGCCCTGCTCAAGGCTTCCTGCATCCGGGGAAAATTCTGTGAACGGCTGGGGGCGTCAACCCAGAAAACCGGACTCTCCAATGAACTTTTCACCCTGGGCATGTTCTCCCTGCTGGATGCCATCCTCGATGAACCCATGGAACGCATCCTTGAAAAGCTTTCCCTTTCCAGAAACATCACCGATGCCCTGTTGCACGCCAAAGGCCCCCTTTTCCCCTATCTGGCCTTGGCCATCGCCTATGAACAGGGAGACTGGGATGCAGTGCCCGCCGCTGTTGCCGCCATTCAGGTTCCCGAAACCCTGATTCCAGGACTTTACCTGGAGGCCTGCGAGTGGAGCCGCAATCTGCCCGTGGCCTGAAAGAGAGAAATCAGGGTCTTTCGTGTAACCTTCCTCTTGCCCTGCGCTCTCAGCATGCAGCGCAGGGGAGGTGCAGGAGCGGCCCAGGCAGATTGACAAGGCCGGACCTGACCCCTATAGTGACTCCTGATTTTTTTCACAGGATCCCCAACCCGGTCCTGACATGTCCGTCAACCCCATTTTAACAAGGAAAGGATGCATCCCCATGGCGGAAGGTGTTCTTGAAATCGGCGACGCCGACTTTGAAAAAGAAGTGCTGCAATCCGACATTCCCGTACTCATCGATTTCTGGGCTCCCTGGTGCGGTCCCTGCCGGGCCATGACCCCCATCATTGAGGATCTTGGCAAAAAATTTACCGGAAAAGCCAAAATCGTTAAGTTCAATGTGGACGACAATCCCATCACTCCCGGCAGATTCGGTGTGAAAGCCATTCCCACCCTCATGTTCTTTCAGAAAGGCGCTCTGGTCGAACAGGTCACGGGGATGATGGCCAAACCCAAAATCGAAGAGCTCCTGAACAGCATGATCGGATAAAAGCCCCATGGATTCAAATATTTACGATCTTGTTATCATTGGCGGCGGTCCCGCAGGCCTCACCGCGGGTCTGTATGCATGCAGGGCGCGCATGAAAACCCTGCTCATCGAAAAGATGATGCCAGGCGGACAGATCATGATCACCGACTGGGTGGAAAACTATCCTGGCTTTCCAGAGGGCATTTCCGGTGCGGATCTCGCCGAACGTATGACCCGCCAGGCCGAGGCCTTTGGCCTTGAAACGGCCTATGAAGAGGTTGTGGCCATCCGTCCGCAAGGAGACGTGAAGGAAATCATTCTGGCCGATAAAAGTCTTTTTGCCAAAACGCTCATCATCGCGGCCGGGGCCTTTGCCAAAAAACTCCAGATTCCCGGGGAAGACGAGTTCTACGGCAGAGGGGTATCCTTCTGCGCCACCTGTGACGCTCCCTTTTTCCGGGGTAAAACCGTCGTGGCCATTGGCGGCGGTGACACGGCCGTGCAGGAATCCCTTTACCTCACCAAATTCGTGGACAGGGTCTTTCTCGTACACCGCAGAGATCAGCTCAGGGCCACCCGCATCCTCCAGGAAAGAGCCCTTTCCAATCCCAAAATCACCATGGTATGGAATTCGGTTCCCGAAGCCATTCTCGGAGGAGAAAAGGGCCTTGCCGCCGTCCGGGTGCGCAATGTCAAAACAGATGAAATCCAGGACCTTGCTGCAGACGGTTGTTTCATCTGGATCGGCATCACGCCCAACGCGGACTTCATCCAGGATACCCTGGCAAGGGACTCCCAGGGCTTTATCCTTGTCAACGCGCGTATGGAAACCTCGGTTCCCGGTGTCTTTGCCTGCGGAGATATCCGCAACACCCCCCTGAGGCAGGTCGCCACAGCCGTAGGAGATGCGGCCATTGCGGCGGTAGCTGCGGAACATTATCTCAACGGATTCTGAATACGGATTCCTTATCCTCTGTCTTCCCCAGAGCCGTCTTTGATGCCCACAGCAAAGGCGGCTCTGGTTTCATGCCCCAGCCGGGACTGCATCCTCCCCGATCCCGCACACCGGGCCAACAAAAAGGACGGATTTTTCAAGGTAAAATGAAATCAAACATTTTTTCCATTTTTCTTGTTCTCCTGTTATGCACCCTGGTAACCGGATGCGGGCTTTTCGGCAAAAAACCGGAAAAAACAGCTCCGGAACTCCTGGTGGAGGGAAGGGAAGCCTTTGAAAATGAAAAATACCGGCGCGCCCTGGAGGCTTTTCAGCGTCTCAGAGACTGGTATCCCTTCAGCCAGCATGCCACAGAAGCCACCCTGCGCATTGCGGACGCCCATTACGCCCTCAAGGAATACGCCGAAGCTGCGGTGGTGTATGCCGAGTTTGAACGTCTGCACCCCAACAATCCCGAAACCCCCAGAGCGGTCTTCCAGCTCGGCATGTGCCACTTTGAGCGTATGGACACCGTGGATCGGGACCAGACCCCCGCCAAAAACGCCCTCTACATTTTCCTAAGACTTCAGGAAGATTATGCGGGCACGCCCTATGCCGCCCAGGCTGCGGAAAAAATCCAACTGTGCCGGGAAAGCCTGGCCGGGGCTGAGCTCTATGTTGCAAGCTATTATTTCCGAACCAAGGCTTTCGTGGCCGCCAAGGGACGGGTTGAAACCCTCCTTGCCGCCTACCCGGAAACCCCCCAGGCCGAAGAAGCCCGCTTTCTTCTTAAGAAAATCACAAAGGCCCTGGAAAAACAGGCAAGCCCGTAAAACCCCAGCCCAGGCAAAGAGTTAAGGGGGCAGGGGAAAAAAGAAAATTTTACCCCCCACTTGTTCCCTTTACTTCAGTCCTTCTTTGGTGTATTGGGTTATGGTTTTGGTTCGATTTATGATTTTCTTGCGGTGCTGAAAACGCCGCATTTTCCATCAGCAGGGAGAACTTATCATGTCCAGAGAATGTGCTATCTGCGGCAAAAAGCCGATGGTTGGCAACAATGTCAGCCATGCCCACAATGTGAACAAGCGTCGTTTCAACCCCAACCTGCAGAGCGTCCATGCTGTTCAGGATGGCTCCATCAAACGCATCAAGGTCTGCACCCAGTGCATCAAGTCCGGCCGCGTAACCAAAAAAGGGTAGGCCTGTCTTATTTCAGACCGGCATACCCCATGCGAACAGGGTCCTGGAAAAATCCATGGACCCTTTTTCATGCCTTTTTTCTGTGATCCACCCCAATTTGCCTTCTCAGCCATCCAGACGGCGGACTTCCACAACATCACGGGTCTGCCGCAGGGCTTTCATCACCCTTTCCAGAAGCTCTCTCCCCGTCACCCCCACCGTGAAAAGCGTACTCGCCTCCACATCCAGGGTATCCGTATGGGCGGAAAGGATATTGGCTCCGGTTTTGGTGATGGCTGAGGCCATATCCGCCAGAAGTCCCATGCGGTCATGGGAAAAAACCTGGAGCCGCACCGGGTAGAACTCCGAAAAATCATCCGCCCAATCCACGTCAATGTAACGATCCGGGCTCAGGCTCTTGATGCTGGGGCAATGCTGGTTGTGTACGCTCACCCCCTGCCCCTGGGTGATGTAGCCAATGATGGGATCACCGGGAACCGGCTGACAGCATTTGGCAAAACGCACCAGAATGTCGTCAACGCCCTTGACCACCACGCCCTCTCCCCGGGTCTTCTTACGACTGCGGTTACCAATGAGCTTATGAATGAAGGAAGGGGGCCTGGGGGGTTCGGGCTCAGAACTGGGGGCATACTTGCGCAACACCTGCAAGGGTGTGATTTTTCCATAGCCCACATTGGCCACAAGGTCTTCCACATTTTTGAAATTAAAAAACTGGGCCACCTCCAGCATGGCTTCCGTATTCATCACGCTGCTGAAATTCAGCTTCTGCTTTCGGAAGGTTTTTTCGCAAAGCTCCCGTCCCAAGGAAAGGGATCGTTCCCTTTCCTGGTTTTTTACCCACTGACGGATACGGTTTTTGGCGCGTACGGTTTTGACAAAATTCAGCCAGTCTTTGCTGGGCGTATGTTCCTTGGCTGTGATGATCTCCACAATGTCGCCGTTATGCAGCACATAGCTCAGAGCCACCATACGGCCGTTCACCTTCGCGCCTGCGCACTGACCTCCCACCTCCGTATGGATCATGTAGGCAAAATCCACAGGCGTGGCCCCCTTGGGCAGGTTTTTCACCTCCCCTGTGGGGGTAAAGACATAGACCTCGTCGGGAAAAAGGTCGATGCGCACATTTTCCATGAATTCCTGGGGATCCCTGGATTCCTCCTGGTTTTCCACAAGATTCTGGATCCAGGCAAAGGCCCTTGCGATGTTGGGATCCGCGTGTTTGCCCTCTTTGTAGCTCCAGTGGGCGGCAATACCGCTTTTGGCCACGCGATCCATCTCCCAGGTACGGATCTGAACCTCCATGCGCTCCCCATAGGGACCGATCACCGTGGTATGCAGGCTCTGGTACATGTTCGGCTTGGGCATGCCAATGTAGTCTTTGAATTTCTTGGCAACCGGTCTCCAGAGGGAATGCACCACGCCGAGCGCCTCATAACACTGGGGTACCGTATTCAGGATAATGCGGAAGGCTGTGAGATCATAGATCTCCGAGAGACTCAGCTGCTGCTGCACCATTTTCTGGTAAATACTGGGAATCTGTTTATAGCGGCCCAGCACCTCCGCAGGAAGACCTGCCTCCAGCATACGCTTGCGGATGATGGTCTTCACCTCTTCCACATAGCTTTCCCTCTCCTCCCGATCCTTGGCAATGCCCGCCTCAATCTCGGCATAGGCTTCGGACTTCAGATAACGGAAGGCCAGATCATCCAGCTCGTTTTTCAGCTGGTACATGCCGAGACGGGCCGCAATGGGAGAATAGATGTCCCAGGTTTCCTGGGATATCTTCATGACCTTGTCCTGTTTTTTATGAAAGCCCAGGGTGCGCATGTTATGCAGGCGGTCCGCAAGCTTGATGAGAATCACCCGGATGTCATCCGCCATGGCGAGGATCATTTTCCGGATGCTTTCCGCCTGTCGGTGTTCGGAGGTCTGAAAGGGCAGCTTGCTGATTTTGGTGACACCCGCCACAATATGCCCCACCTCCGCCCCGAACATCTGGCGGATTTCCTCTTCCGTGGCATGGGTATCCTCCACCACATCATGGAGCAGGCCTGCGGCAATGCTCACCGTATCCAACCTTAAGTCCGCAAGAATGCCCGCCACTTCCAAAGGGTGGGTGAGATAAGGCTCCCCCGAAAGCCGTACCTGCCCGTCATGAACCCGGGCCGAATAAATATAGGCCCTCTCCACAAGGTCGATATCCGCTTCCGGATCGTATTCAAGAATCCGATCTATAATGTCGGTAATGCGAATCATAAAACCCCGCTTCCCCCGTTCCCGATGTTTCCCGTATTCAGCCCCCCATGCCGTCTGGGCCGATGATGGATCCGGGTGCCAGAAAAACCAGAGGCAACCAGAGCCTTTAACCCATAAAGGGCTTCAAGGCTCTGAATCCTGCTCCGGCTTTCAGGGCGCAGCCCGGACAGGTTTTCACCTGCCGCGATTCCGGGCCTCCCTCAATAGGCCTTGGCAAAAACCACCCGCCGTGGGCTTTTTCCCCCGCAGAAAATGCAACGCCCCTCTTCTTCTTCCCCATTCAGGGGAATGCAGCGAATGGTGACGGAAAGATCCTGCTTGATTTCTGCCTCACACCCCGCATCCTGGCACCAGTGGGCCATGGCAAAGCCCCCGTGAATTTCCGGTTTTTCCGGATTTTTTGCCGTAAACCAGGCATAAAAATCCTTTTTATCATCCACATTGCGGGTATGGGCCTTTTGAAAGGCCAAGGCTTGATCATACATATTTTTCTGGATGGCATCCAGTGTTTCCTTTATCACAACCCCAAGATCCGCACGTTTCACCGCCCTGCGCTCTCCTGTGTCCCGGCGGAACATAAACACCGCATCTTCGGCCATGTCCCTTGGCCCCATCTCCAGACGGATGGGCACCCCCTTTTTGATCCATTCCCAGTTCCGGCCCGCCAGATCCCGGCTGTCGATTTCAACGGAAAGCTTCCGACCGGTATAGGTCTCTTGGCGAAGGCGGGCTGCGGTGTCCTGGGTGTAAGCCAGGATGGCCTCGGAATCGGCATCCTTACGGAAAACGGGCAGGAGCACCACATGGGCCGGGGCCACCTTAGGCGGCATCATCACCCCATCGTCATCTCCATGGGTCATGATCATACCACCGATCATGCGGGTGGAGGCCCCCCAGGAGGTGGTCCAGGCATGGGTGTCCTGACCATCCGGTCCCTGAAAACGAATGTCTGAGGCTTTGGCAAAATTCTGGCCAAGAAAATGCGAAGTCCCCGCCTGAAGGGCCTTTCTGTCCTGCATCATGGCTTCGATGCAAAAAGTTTCCACAGCTCCGGGGAAACGCTCCGACGGAGTTTTCACCCCCCGGATCACGGGCATGGCCAGCCAGTTCTCCACAAAATCCGCATAAATTTCCAGCATCATGCGGGTGCGTTCCAGGGCTTCAGTCTCACTGGCATGTGCCGTATGGCCCTCCTGCCAGAGAAACTCGCTGGTCCGCAGAAAGGTACGGGTCCGCATTTCCCAGCGCACTACATTGGCCCATTGGTTGATCAAAAGCGGCAGATCCCGATAACTCGTCACCCACTTAGAAAAGGAATCTCCGATGATGGTCTCCGAGGTGGGTCGCACAATGAGGGGTTCGGTAAGCGGCCCTGCAGGAACAAGCCCCCCATTCGGCCCCGCTTCCAGGCGGTGATGGGTTACAACAGCGCATTCTTTGGCAAACCCCTCCACATGCTCGGCCTCCTTTTCCAGAAAGCTTAAGGGAATGAAAAGGGGAAAATAGGCGTTTTTCACGCCCGTTTCCTTGAACATGCCATCCAGCACGGCCACCATCTGCTCCCAGAGGGCATACCCCCAGGGTTTGATGACCATGCAGCCCCGCACCGGCGAATTCTCCGCCATGTCCGAAGCCTTCACCACCTGCTGATACCATTCCGGGTAGTCTTCCACGCGGGTCGGCGTGATCGCCGTTTTCTTATTCTGCGCCATCGTTCATCCCATCCTTATAAGGCGTTACGCCATTGTTTTTCCAGGATCGCCACCTCCGCCATGAGAACCTCCACCAGTTCTTCCTCGCGGCATTTGCGAACCACCTCACCTTTACGAAACAAAATGCCTTTGCCATGTCCTCCGGCAATGCCCACATCCGCCTCTCTGGCCTCACCGGGACCATTCACCACACATCCCATAATAGCCACCTTGATGGGCGCTTCCACGGTCAGCAAACGCTTTTCAACGGCATCCAGGATAGCAAAAAGATCAATCCGCGTACGCCCACAGGTGGGGCAGGACACGATCTCCGGCCCCCGCTGGCGCAGACCAAGGCTTTTTAAAATCTCATAGGCCACCCGCACCTCTTCCACAGAATCCCGGGTCAGGGAAACCCGCAGAGTATCCCCGATACCTTCGGCCAGCAGCATGCCGATACCCAAAGCGCTTTTCACCACACCGGGAAAAAGCCCCCCCGCCTCCGTTACCCCCAGATGCAATGGATAATCGCAGCGCCGGGCAAGCAGACGGTAAGCAGCCACAGTCCGGGGTACATCCGATGCCTTCAGCGAAATCTTGATAGCTTCAAAACCCTGGTTTTCAAGCAGAGCCACATGGGAAAGGGCGCTTTCCACCATGGCCTCAGCCGTGGCCCCCCCGTACCGGGCCAGAAGTTCCCGCTCAAGGGATCCGGCGTTGACACCGATACGGATGGGAAGGCCCCTGTCCCTGGCCGCAGCCACCACTTCCCGGACATGGATCTCAGACCCGATATTCCCTGGGTTGATGCGCAGACCATCACACCCGGCCTCCGCCGCAGCCAGGGCCAGGCGGTGGTCAAAATGGATATCCGCCACAAGGGGAAGGCGGATCTGCTTTTTAATGGACCCAATGGCCTGGGCTGCCGCCATATCCGGAACCGCCACCCGCACAATCTCGCATCCGGCTTCCTCAAGCCGCCGGATCTGCGCCACAGTGGCAGAAACATCGTCCGTGTGGGTATTGGTCATGGATTGTACGGAAACCGGCGCACTCCCCCCTATGGCAAGACCGCCCAGCATAATGCTGCGCGAAGGCCTGCGGCTTTGGGGAATTTTCATCCTTTCAGAGTCGGTTGCTTCCACAACGAGGCGTCCTTCCGCAAGAAATGTTCGGATTTATGGCTGTTCTCTGCAAAAACTTTTTTGCATCACAGCGATTTCTGGTAATAACAGAGGCCATGGTGAAGTGCAAGAAAAGCAGAAATGCCCGGCACTTCTCTGTTTCCACGGCTCTTGGCAGCACCCTGAAGGGTTTTTTAAGGGCGCACACGGCCGCTCATTCCCAAGCATCGGCCCCCATCCGGCCGGGAGAGGAGACACGTGCACGGGTTTTTCCTGGTTTTGCGCTGCGCCCTTGAATTTCTCACGATCTTCTTTCTTTGCTTCTGCCTGCGCTTTGCCTACTACCTCCATACCGAACCCCAGGTCCCGGAAAACGGTCTGGAACAGGTGCTCCATTCCGGCGTACTCTCCGTGGTGACCCGCAATGCCCTGCACACCCATTATCTGTACAATGACGCCCCCATGGGATTTGAATATGAACTTGTCAAAACCTTTGCGGATCAGATGAACATCGAACTTGAGATCCTCATTGCCGAAGACCTGCCAGCCATGGAAGCCATGCTTGCCGACGGCAGGGCCGCCATTGCCATTCCCGGCAGCCCCCTGCCTGTCCAGAACAGCACCCGCGCCACCCACCCCTACATGCACATGCGTTACGCCTGTGTTGTACACCGTAGCAACACCCTTTTCCGCGCCCTCCGGGATCTAGGGGATATGCGGGTTCATATACCGGCCGAATCCCGGGTTTTCCCCCTTCTTCAGGATCTGCAGGATGACGGCATCTCCATGGAAATCGTTGAAGAAGCCCAGTGCAACGAAACCCTTTTCCAGAGGGTCAGTCTCCGGGAAATTGATATGACCATTATCCCGGATCACATGGCCCGACGTTACCAGCGCTACTACCCCCAGGCGGGTCCGGCCCTCAGCCTCGGAAAACCTGCCCCCTTTGTCTGGCTGCTTGCCCCGGAGGCCCACAAGCTGCGGTATCAGGTCAATCGTTTCTTTGAAAAGGCAAGGGAAGACGGCACCCTGGAAACCCTCTACAACAGGCACTATGGAGATCTTGACCTTTTTGATTACGTCGATCTCATGCGCTTCCATAAACGTCTGGAAACCCGACTGCCCCGTTATCAGGCCCTGTTTGAACAACATGCGGCAGCCCATGGTTTTGACTGGCGTCTCATTGCAGCCCAGGCCTACCAGGAATCCCACCTCAACCCCTGGGCACGCAGCCATGCCGACGCCAGGGGAATCATGCAACTCATGGGGCGTACAGCCCGCAGCCTGGGCGTCACCAATATCCACGATCCCGCCCAGAACATTGAAGCGGGCATCCGTTACCTGAAAAGACTGCACGATCTTTTTGATCAGGCCGAAGAACCCCACAGAACCCTGATCGCCCTTGGGGCCTACAATGTGGGCCAGGGCCATATGCTGGATGCCCGTAACCTGGCCCGCCGTTTCAACCTGGATCCGGACCGCTGGTACAACCTGGAAAAAACCCTGCCCCTTCTGGAGCAGAAAAAATATTACAAAGATGCCATCTACGGCTACTCCCGAGGCTCCGAGCCGGTCTTGTACCTGCGTAAGATACTCTTATACTACGACATTCTCCGCCACAAAAGTCTACAGGAATCCAGAAATCTGCCACCGGAATAGGACGCAAAAAAAGGCAGGGGAAACTCCCCCGCCTCTCCTTGTATTCATGGGAAAAAGCTTTTTATGCTCCACCCACAAAGGGATTGAAGCGCTTTTCATTGGCAATGGTGGTTTCCGGACCATGACCGCAAAGCACACGGATAGAGTCGCCCAAGGGGAAAAGCCGCTCCCGGATACTGGCTATGAGGGTTCCGTAATCACCTCCCGGAAGATCCGTGCGTCCTATGGATCCTGCAAAAAGGGTGTCTCCCACAAAAACCACGCCTTTACCGGCAAAGGAAAGACCGCCCCGGGAATGTCCGGGCGTATGGATCACCCGCAGCACTTCCTCGCCAAAACGAATTTCCTCCCCACCCTTCAGGGGGCGATCACAGGGCGGAGAATTCTCCGCTCGCAGGCCAAAGGCCATGGCCATGGTGGAAAGCTGACCCAGCATGGGCGCATCTTCCGGGTGGATGCAGATTTCAGCGCCCGTCACCTCTTTCAGACGGCGATTGGCGGCTACATGGTCAAAATGCCCGTGGGTATTGAGGATATATTTTACCGTAAGCTTCTCTTTCCCAAGGGCCATGAGGATGCGATCCCCCTCATCACCCGGATCAATGACAACGGCTTCCCGGGTTTTCTCGCAACCCACAATGAAACAGTTGGCCATAATGGGACCTACGGCCAGGGATTTGATGATCATGGCTCTCCTCCGTCTTCGGGCGCCGGTTCCGGGTAATGCGCACACAAGGAGCCTTTCCCCGAGACCATGCAGATAAGGATACGCAAGACCCTCCTAGGCGTCTTGCTGGCCCGCCACCAGTTCTTCCCTGTGGCGTTCCTTGTCTTTGCGGATACTGTCCAGGATACCATTCACAAAACCACCCGAATCCCGGGTGCCGAATTTTTTGGCAAGGTCTATGGCCTCGTTGATGGAGACCTTGTGGGGAATATCCGCCATATACAGCATCTCGAAAACCGCCATCCGCAGCACATTCCGATCAACACGCCCCATGCGGGGGATACGCCAGTTGCTGGAAAACGCCTCAATGGTACGGTCAATTTCTTCCATATGCGTCACAACACCCTCGACCAGGTGTTCAAACAAGGTCAAGGTGGCCTCTTCGGGAATGAACACATGACAAAACAAAGACTTGATCTGTTTGGAATAGTCACCCCGAAGATCCATGGAGAACAGAAGTTGCAAGGCCTGTTCCCTCGCCCTACGCCGGTATCCCATCAGGCCTTGTCCACCACATCCATGAGGTTGGCCATTTCAAGGGCGGCCACAGCGGCGTCAAAGCCCTTGTTCCCTGCCTTGGTTCCGGCGCGTTCAATGGCCTGCTCAATGGTGTCTGTGGTCAGCACACCAAAGATCACAGGCACACCCGTTTCCAGCATCACCTGCGCAATACCCTTGGCAGCCTCTCCGGCCACGTAATCAAAATGGGGGGTTGCGCCGCGGATCACGGCTCCCAGACAGATCACCGCATCATAAGAACCCTTAGCGGCCATTTTTTTAGCCACAAGGGGCACCTCATAAGCGCCGGGCGCCTTCACAATGTCAATGGCGTCTTCGGAAGCGCCATGGCGCACCAAGGCGTCCAGCGCACCGCCCACAAGGCGTTCTGTGATAAAATCATTGAATCGTGTGCATACAATGGCAAAACGCTTACCATCGGCCCGTAACTGGGCTTCCAGAATCCTTGGCATGTTCTTGTTTCTCCTTATCAGGTCAAAGAGCAAAGGCATTATAGGGTTTTGGGGTCTGGGACTAAGACCGCGTGCGCATGGGATGAAACCTTTTAAGCCCCTGTGTCACAAAGGAGCAAGGGTTCCATACCCTGAGGTATCAGGTGTCTTTATCCACCAGAGTGAGCAGATGCCCCATCTTGAGCTTCTTGCACTCGAGATAGCAACGGTTCACATCATTGGATTCAATTTCAATGGGCACCTGATCCACAATGCGCAGACCATATCCTTCAAGGCCTACCATTTTTTTGGGGTTGTTGGTGATGAGACGCATTTCACGGATCCCCAGATCCACGAGAATCTGGGCCCCAATGCCATAATCCCGCATATCCGGCTTAAAGCCCAGTTTCTCGTTGGCTTCCACCGTATCCAGGCCCTCATCCTGGAGGTTATAGGCTTTCAGCTTATTCACAAGACCAATGCCTCGGCCTTCCTGGCGGATGTAGAGCAGGACGCCGCAACCTTCCTCTTCCATCATCTGCATGGCTTTTTTCAGCTGATCCCCGCAATCACAGCGCAGAGACCCGAAAATATCCCCTGTGAGGCACTCAGAATGCACCCGTACGAGAACGGGCTTTGAAGAGTCGATCTCGCCCTTGATAAAGGCAATGTGCTGATAATCATCAATGGCGTTTTCATAGACCACGGCCCGGAAATCTCCGGCAAAGGAGGTGGGAATGCGGGCTTCCACCTGACGCTGGACAAAACTCTCCGTGCGCAGGCGATAGGCGATGAGGTCCGCCACCGTGCAGATGCCAATGCCGTGTTCCTCGCTGAAACGCTCCAGAGAAGGCATGCGGGCCATGGTGCCATCATCGTCCATGATCTCGCAGATCACCCCCGCAGGCTTCAGTCCTGCAAGGCGGGCTAAGTCCACGGACCCCTCAGTCTGGCCGGAACGGACAATCACCCCGCCGTCCTTGGCCCGTAAGGGAAAGATATGGCCCGGACGCACCAGATCCCTGGGCCTTGCCCCATCCTTCACAGCCGCCAGGATGGTGGTGGCACGATCTGCTGCGGAGATCCCCGTGGTCACCCCTTCCCTGGCTTCAATGGATACGGTGAATCCCGTACCAAAAGGCGAGGTGTTGTTCGTCACCATCATGGGAAGATCCAGGGCATCGCACTTTTCCGCTGTCAGGGAAAGACAAATCAGCCCTCTTCCGTACTTTGCCATGAAATTGATGGCTTCCGGCGTCACCTTCTCCGCAGCCATGGTGAGGTCGCCCTCGTTTTCCCGATCTTCGTCATCGGCCAGAATGACCATTTTTCCGGCCCGGATATCTTCAATGGCCTGTTCTATTGTGATCTTCGGCATGAAACCTTCCTAAACCTCTCCATGTGAGTCCTGACCTGCCACCGGCAGAGCCTGCTCACAAAAACCCGTTTTTCGCCAGAAAGGAAAGATCTATCCCACCAGACTGCGGCGGGCTCTCCTCCTTCGCCCCAGAGGGCATGGTGATCAGACGTTCAATATATTTACCCACAATATCCGTTTCAATGTTGACACTTTCCCCCACAGCCCGCCCTCCCACGGTGGAAAGCCCTGCGGTGTGGGGAATGATGGAAACGGAAAAGCGGTCCCTTCCGCAGGTATTCACCGTAAGGCTTGTGCCGTCCACAGCCACGGATCCCTTGGGAATCAGATAGCGGGCCAGGGAAGAGTCAATGCCGATGGTGATGAGGATGGCGTTACTCCGGGTTTCCCTGGAAAGGATACGGCCTTCCCCGTCCACATGACCTGTGACGATATGCCCATCCAGGCGGGAGGAAAGGGTCAGGGCCCGCTCCAGATTCACCCGCTCTCCCACCCGTGCGATCTTAAACCGGGATCTTGCCACAGTCTCCGGCGCCACATCCACGGTAAAACGACGGCCCTGGAGCGTCACCGCCGTAAGGCAGGCTCCGTTCACCGCAATGCTGTCGCCGATGCGGGTACCCGTGAGGTCAAAATCCGCCTCCACGGTCATCCGCCGACCCTCACCTGCGGGAAGAAGCTCCCGGATGGTTCCCATACCCTCAATAATTCCCGTAAACATCCCTTACAAAACTCCCCTCGTATTCGATGAGGCCCCAGAAGGGGGCGGCAACAGGGGACGCCCTTCCACCCGGATGTCCTCGCCCGTACGAAAAACTTCCATGCCTTCCAGGACAAGGCTCTGGGCCATGCGCTGAGGGCCTGGGCCATCCAGCACCGGGATGCCATCGCCGCCCAGGATCTTGGGGGCATAAAAGAACACCACGTGATCCACGATGCCACTTCGCAGAGCCGAGGCCGCCACACGGCCGCCCCCTTCGATGAGCAGACTCTGCACCCTTCTTCGGGCCAGAAGGGGCAAAAGGCCCTGCATATCCAACCCTTCTCCCCTGCGGGGAAGCTCCAGAATTTCCGCCCCCCCTTCAAGAAAGGGGACCTTCTTCTCCGCCGTCGTTCCTTCGGCGCAGACGAGAACCGTAGCAGAATCACTTTTCTGACGCAACACCTGGGCGTCCGGGGAAATGTCCAGGGTGGAGGCCAGCACAATGCGGAGGGGATCCCGCCCCCCGCCTTCGGGAAGACGGCAGGTGAGACTGGGATCATCAGCCCGCACCGTGGCGCTGCCCACCAGAATGGCATCAAGGCGCTGGCGCAGGTAGCGATGGCACCACTCTCTGGACTCAGATCCCGTCACCCATTTGGAATCCCCGCTCCGGGTAGCCACACGGCCATCCAGGGTCATGGCGCATTTCAACACCACATAGGGAAGCCCGGTCTCCACCATCTTCAAAAAGGGGGCGTTCAGTTTTCTGGCCTTTTCTTCACAGAGTCCCACCTCCACCGTAAGCCCCGCAGCCCGAAGCTTCTCCTGGCCGCCTGCGGCCTTGGGATTGGGATCGGCCATGGCCATGACCACCCGACGGATTCCCGCCTTGAGGATGGCCTCCGTACAGGGGGGGGTCTTGCCGTAATGGTTACAGGGCTCCAGAGTCACATAGATCGTCGCCCCCCTGGCCCCATCCCCGGCAGCAGCCAGGGCATGTACTTCCGCATGGGGACCGCCATAGGCTTCATGCCAGCCCTCGCCCACCACCTTTCCATCCTTCACCACAAGAGCTCCCACCAGGGGATTGGGAGAAGTACGGCCCGCGCCCCTTTCAGCCAACTCCAGGGCCCTTTCCATGAAAAACAGATCGTTCATGCGTCCTTTTCCCGGATGAGAAGGGATTTCAACTCCTCCACAAAGTCATTCACATCCTTAAACTCCCGGTATACAGAGGCAAAACGCACATAGGCGATGGGGTCCAGGTCGTGAAGCCAGACCATCACCCTCTCCCCCAGGGTGCGCGAGGCAATCTCCCTTTCACCCGTCTCCCGGAGATCCCGCTCCAGTTCGTCCATGAAGTTTTCAATGGCATGGATGCTTACATTCCGCTTCTCACAGGCCCGCAGAATACCGTTGCGCAGCTTTTCCCGGTTGAACTTCTCCCTGCGACCATCCTTTTTGACAATCATCATGGGAATTTCTTCAACCTGCTCATACGTGGTGAAGCGGCGGGAACAGGAAAGGCATTCCCGCCGTCTGCGGATCATGTTGCCTTCCTTGCTCAGGCGGGAATCAATGACCTTGTTGTCCCCTTCCCCGCAAAACGGACACTTCATACGGCCTCCTTCATGGCGCATGCTGCCCCTGTGGGGCAGAAAAACAAGGTGACAGCCATGGCGCAAGACAGCCCCAAACTAAAAAAATCATGCTGCCAGCATCAAAAGGCCTGCCCCTTACCCGGAACAGGCCTTTTTCAGGAAAATATTCTTTCCAGTGGAATCCCCGCCTCTTCCAGCATCTGCAGACTTAAAGGATCCGCATATCCCTGCTGGAAACAGATGCGCACAATACCGGCATTGATGAGCATGCGGGCACAGATGGAACAGGGCTGGGTGGTGCAGTACAAGGTGGAGCCCAGAATGCTCACCCCATGTCGGGCCGCCTGGATAATGGCGTTCTGTTCCGCATGAATGCCCCGGCAGAGTTCATGCCGCTCTCCCGAAGGCACTCCCATCTGTTCCCGCAGGCATCCCGTCTCATTGCAGTGCCGCACCCCGCCCGGAGCGCCGTTGTAGCCCGTGGAAAGCACCCGTTTGTCTTTTACCAGAATGGCGCCCACGGCCCTGCGCAGGCAGGTGGATCTGCGGGCCACAAGGGTGGTGATGTCCATGAAATAGGCATCCCAGGAGGGTCGTTCCTCTGTCATCTCTCTCCCTTTTTGAATCCGTGAGGCCCGCAGCAGGGCTTAATACTGAAACAGGGGGAACCGGGCTGTCAGGGCGCTGACTTCCTGGCGCACGGCCGAAATTTTTGCCGCATTGCCGGGGTTTTTCACGCAATCTGCAATCCATGCGGCAATGGCCTGCATTTCAGCCTTGCCCATGCCCCGGGTAGTCATGGCCGCAGTACCGATGCGGATGCCTGAGGTCACAAAGGGGCTGCGGGTTTCAAAGGGTACGGTGTTCTTGTTCACCGTGATTCCCGCCTGTCCCAGTACCGCCTCTGCCTCCTTACCCGTGATGCCGATGTTGGTCAGATCCACCAGCATGAGGTGGTTGTCCGTACCGCCCGATACCAGGTTCAGCCCTGCATCCATGAGGCCCGAAGCAAGGGTGGCGGCATTGTCCACCACCCGCTTCTGATAGGCCTTGAATTCCGGGGCCAGAGCTTCCTTGAATGCAACCGCCTTGGCCGCAATGACGTGCATGAGGGGCCCACCCTGAATGCCAGGAAAAATCTGCTTGTTAAAGGTGGCTGCCATATCCGTCCCCGCCAGGATCAAACCGCCCCTGGGTCCCCGCAGGGTCTTGTGGGTGGTGCTGGTCACCACCGTGGCATGGGCGATGGGAGAAGGGTGCAGACCTGCGGCCACAAGGCCTGCAATGTGGGCCATATCCACCATCAAGAAGGCATTGACGGAAGCGGCTATGGCTGCAAAACGCTCAAAATCAAGAATTCTGGGATAGGCACTGGCGCCTGCCACAATCATACGGGGACGCAGTTCCTCCGCCTGGCGCTGGAGCGCATCATAATCAATGCGACCCGTTTCCCGGGACACGCCATAATGGCTGAACGGATAGAGCCTTCCGGAAAAATTCACAGGCGAGCCATGGGTCAGATGTCCGCCATGGGAGAGATCCATGCCTAACACCCTGTCTCCGGGCTCAATGAGGCCAAAATAACAGGCCATGTTGGCCTGAGAACCGGAATGGGGCTGAACGTTGGCATACACGGCGCCAAAGAGCTCCTTTGCCCGGTCGAGGGCAAGGCTTTCCGCCTCATCCACAAACTCGCATCCACCGTAATAACGCTTGGCAGGATAGCCTTCTGCGTACTTGTTGGTCATGATGCTACCCTGGGCTTCCATGACTGCGGGGCTCACGATGTTTTCCGATGCGATCAGCTCCAGGTTTCCCCGCTGCCGCGCCATTTCCCTGTCCATGGTAGCGGCAATTTCCGGATCCACCGCGCGAATGTTTTCCATATCCACCGTCTTCCTCCTCACACACAAGGGCCCTTAAACGCCCCCATTGAAATGATCCAGCCGCGTCTGGTGGCGTCCGCCTTCAAAGGGCGTATCCAGCCAGGCGTCCACAATGGCGCAAGCCAGCACATCGCCCAGCACCCGTCCCCCCAGCACAAGGACATTGGCATTGTTGTGGCGCCTGCTCATGCCCGCAGAAAAAAGATCGTTGCACAGTGCAGCCCGCACATGGGGAAAGCGGTTGGCCACCATGCTCATGCCAAGGCCCGTACCACAAAGAAGGATTCCCCGCTCCGCCCGACCTTCGGATATGGGGCGGGCCACACGCATGGCATAGTCTGGATAATCCACGGACTCCCGGCCATGGGCCCCCATATCCTCCACGGAAATTCCTCGGCCGCGCAGGTGGGCAGCCACAATGTTCTTCAGATCCACAGCCGCGTGGTCACTGGCCAGCAGCAGGGTTGACCTGTCCGTCATGTCGGGTCTCTTTCTGTGCCGGAGTCCGCCGTCATCAGCAAGGAGGCATTGGTACCGCCAAAACCAAAGGCATTGGTCAATGCCGCCTCCACAGCACGCTTCCGGGCTTTTTTCGGAATATAGTCAAGGTCACAGGCCGGATCCGGATGATCCAGATTCCGGGTGGGCGGCAAAATACCGTGAAAAAGTCCCAAAGCGCTCACACCTGCGGCAAAGGCTCCCGCAGCCCCCAGAAGGTGGCCCGTCATACTCTTTACAGCGGAAACGGCCAGCGTTTGCGCATGCTCACCAAACACCTCTCGGATGGCCCGGGTCTCACACACATCGTTTAACGGGGTTCCTGTACCATGGGCATTCACCCAGCCCACCGTTTCCGGTGCCAGCCCTCCGTCCAGCAGTGCCCCGGTCATGCAGGCGGCCATGCCCGCACCTTCCGGCTCTGGTGCTGTGATATGATACGCATCACACCCGGAGTCATAGCCCCGGATACGCGCATAGATCCTTGCCCCACGCGCCCTGGCCTTATCCAGGTTCTCCAGCACGAGAAAACAGGCGCCTTCCCCCACCACAAAACCATCCCTGTCCTTATCAAAGGGACGACTGGCAGCTTCCGGCGCATCGTTTCGGGTGGAAAGGGCCTTCATGGCAGCAAAACCCGCAAGGCAGGTGCGGGTGACAACGGCCTCACTGCCTCCGGCCAGCATCACATCGGCATAACCGTCCCGGACACGGCGGAAGGCTTCTCCCACGGCATGGGCACCCGCAGCACAGGCTGTGGCAAAGGTCAGGTTGGCCCCCCGCAACCCCAGGTGCATGGCCACCATGCCACCGGCCATGTTCCCGATGAAATGGGGAATCAGAAAAGGACTCACCCTTCCCGGCCCCCGTTCCGCCATGATTCGGAAGTTCTCCTCCATCACCTCAAGACCGCCGATGCCACATCCCACATAAACTCCCGTGCGCCCATCCCTGGAAAGCTCTTCACCCAGGGCAGCGTCCTCCAGGGCCATACGGGCCGCAGCCACGGCATAGGCCATGAACAGGGGTGTTCTTCTGGCTTCCTTGCGCGGCAGGTAATCTTCAGGACGAAAGCCCCTGACCTCCCCCGCGATGGTGGCGGCAAGGCCTGCCGTATCAAAACGGGTAATGGGCCCGATACCTGAGCGCCCTTCCAGAAGGCCTTCCCAGGTACTGACCCCATCCAATCCCAAAGGAGAGACCATGCCGATTCCCGTTACCGCCACCTCACGCAGCGGAGGCCTGGAAAACACGGTCGCTGTCATCAGAGGGATTCCAGAAAATCAATGACGTCTTTCACCGTGCGCAGTTTTTCCGCCTGCTCATCGGAAATATCCACATCAAAGACATCTTCCATGCTCATCATGAGCTCTACCAGATCCAGGGAGTCCGCGCCAAGGTCTTCCACCAGAGAAGCTTCGGGAACCACCTCGTCAATATCCACATCCAGCTTTTCCGCAATCACCTTCCGGACCTTATCCTCAACGGACATGCGACCCTTCCTTTCTTTAAAAAAAGTTCCTCCGGGGAGTCCAGGCAGCCTTACCTTTCCACCCTTCCCCAGCACAAAAAACGAAAAGGGGTCAAGCATTTCCCAAAACGCAGGGAAAAAACACTCCAGACCCCTCCTTTCTACGCCCAGGCCCGGGCCTTACGGCCCCCAGGCATCAGGCCTCCATATCGGTCAGAACCGTGCGTCCTTTGTATGTGCCGCAGCTTCTGCAGGCCGCATGGGACTGTTTGGCCTCACCGCACTCCGGGCACGCTGCAATGTTGGGCGCAGCCGTTTTTTTATGCGTACGGCGCTTGTCTCTTCTGGACTTGGATGTTCTTCTCTTGGGTACAGCCATATCAATCTCCTGAAATTATTTACATTTTTTAAAAACCAACCCTCAACCCCCACAAAACCGCGACATAATAGCCGTTTTCCTATGGGAATTCAACGGATGCTGTCAAGTTTTTTCCAATATGCCCCTTGTCCCAAACCGGAGGCTTGTGGTAACTCTCCTTGTTTACGCACCCTTTCCGGTGCAGAAGAGATTTTTCGAGCCAACCGCAAAACCGAGGTTTACTGTGAGCGATACCATCATCACCCGCTTCCCGCCAAGCCCTACGGGCTACCTTCATGTGGGCGGTGCCCGAACCGCCCTTTTCAACTGGCTTTATGCGCGCAAAACCGGCGGTAAATTCATCCTCCGCATTGAAGACACGGATATCCAGCGCTCCACCCAGGAATCCGTCAATGCCATTTTCGAAGGCCTCAACTGGCTGGGCATTGACTGGGACGCAGGCCCCTTTTACCAGACCCAGCGCTTTGATGTCTATAAGACCTACCTCAACCAACTGGTGAATGACAAAAAGGCCTATTACTGCACCTGCTCTCCGGAAACCGTGGAAGCCATGCGGGAAAAGGCCAGAGCTGAGGGCCGTAACCCCATGTACGACGGGTCCTGCCGCCACAAAAACCTTGCTCCCCAGGATGGTGCCGTGGTGCGGCTTTGTACCCCGGATACGGGCAGCACCCGCATTGACGACATCATCAAAGGCCCCATTGCCATTCCTAACACGGAAATCGATGATTTCATTCTCCGCCGCAGTGATGGCGTCTATACATACAATTTTGCCGTGGTGATTGACGACCTCACCATGGACGTCACCCACGTCATCCGGGGAGACGACCATGTGAGTAACACCCCCAAACAGATCCTCATTTATGAGGCTCTGGGCGCAAAAGTCCCCAAATTCGGCCATGTACCCATGGTTCTGGGGCCCGACCGCACCCGCCTTTCCAAACGCCACGGTGCCATGGGTGTCATGGAATACCAGAAAATGGGCTTTCTTCCCGAAGCCCTGCTCAATTACCTGGTACGCCTGGGCTGGTCCTACGGCGACCAGGAATTTTTCACCATAGAAGACATGAAAAGACTCTTCAGCCTGGAGTCCATCGGCAGATCTCCCGGGGTTTTTGACATGGAAAAGCTCACAGCCCTCAATGCCGAGCATATCCAGAAAAGCACACAGGAAAGACTCAGGCCCCTTTTCCTGGAGCAGATGCAGGCCCTCTGCATTCCCCATGACCCCCAAGACCCGAGACTGAACGCCATCATCACCCTGCTCCAGCCGAGGAGCAAAACCCTGGTGGACATGGCTCAACAGGCAGAAAGCTTCTTTGTGGCTCCATCGGCCTATTGCGAGGTCGCATCCAAGAAAAACTTCAAGGCTGAGAGCCTGGATGTGCTTAAAAAAATCCGGGAAAAACTTACAAAAACAGAAGACACCTCCGAGGCCGCCATGGAAGCCCTTCTGCACAGCGTATGCGAAGAAATGGGATTGAAACTTGGCAAAGTGGGTGGACCTTTACGGGTGGCCCTCACCGGCAAGGGCTTCAGCCCCGGCATGGGAGAAATGCTGGCCCTTCTGGGGAAAGAACGCACCCTGCCCCGCCTGGATGCGGCCATTGCCCACCTGGAAGCCAAGGGGTAAGGCATGTTTCATACGAAATCCTGAAAAATGTCCCTTGCCCATTTTCTCAAAAAACATTTTTTATGCTTGACAGGGTCCAGGTTTTTCTCTAGTTTAAGTCGCGTTTGCAGAGGGGTCGTCTAATGGTAAGACTACGGACTCTGACTCCGTCTATCGGGGTTCGAATCCCTGCCCCTCTGCCATTTTAAAAGAAAAGCCACCTCCGGGTGGCTTTTTTGCGTTCACCCTTCCATCTCCCCGCCGCCCTGTTCCGGGATATACCCCAAAACCCGCCCGCTTTTTTAAAAATTCCGCATTTTTCCCCCATGCGTCTACCATTTTTTTATTCCGTACTTATACTTCCATGGGTTATAAGGAAGCCGGACTGCAAACCTGCCCGCAAGGGGCGGACAACCATAGGAGAGCATTACGCATGTGGGATTATACGGACAAGGTTCGGGAACATTTCCTGAACCCAAGAAATGTTGGCGAAGTGGCCAATCCGGACGGCATTGGGGAAGTCGGCTCCATTGCCTGCGGAGACGCCCTGAAACTCACCTTCCGCCTGGGAGAAGACAAAAAAATTGCAGAGGCCAAATTTCAGACCTTTGGCTGCGCCAGCGCCATTGCCTCTTCCTCCGCCCTTACGGAAATGATCATCGGAAAAACCCTTGAGGAAGCAGAAAAAATCAGCAACGAAGACATTGCCGCCTTCCTCGGAGGCCTGCCCAAGGAAAAAATTCACTGTTCTGTCATGGGACAAGAAGCTCTGGAAAAAGCCATTGCCCACTACAGGGGGGAACCAGATAAAGTCCTTGAAGGTGAAATTGTCTGCCACTGCTTCAACGTCACGGATGTGGAAATCATCAGAGCGGTGAAGGAAAAGGGTATCAGCACCATTGAAGATATGACAGGCTACCTCAAAGCCGGCGGCGGTTGTGGCCACTGTCACGAAGAAATCATGAACCTTATCAGCAAAAGCCGGGGCATTGCCATCATGACCCCCAAGAAACCCGCATCCGGCCTCACCAATCTTCAGAAAATCCGCAAAATCGAAGAAACCCTGGAAAGCGAAATCAAACCCGCATTGATCCGGGACGGAGGCAATATCGAGCTTGTGGATGTGGATGGCAACCGGGTTCTGGTGCGTCTCCAGGGTGCCTGCGCCACCTGCTCCAGAAGTCGCATTACCCTGAAAGATCACGTGGAAGCCAGGCTTCGCACCCTGGTCGCCCATGACCTCGTGGTCGAGGAGGCCTGAACATGACGCCTATTTACCTGGACAACAACGCCACCACCAAAGTCGCACCCGAAGTCATGGAAGCCATGCTTCCCTATTTTACGGAACTCTACGGCAACCCCTCCTCCATGCACACCTTCGGCGGTCAGGTGGCCAAAAACCTCAAAAAAGCCCGAGAAGGCGTTGCCTCCATCCTGGGTGCAGCAAGCGGGGATGAAATCCTGTTCACAAGCTGCGGCACAGAATCCAACGCCACAGCCGTGCATGCCGCCATCAGGGCTTTTCCCCAGAAAAAACACCTCATCACCTCCACGGTGGAGCATCCCGCCATCAAGACCCTCTTTGAGCGACTGGGTAAGGAAGGCTTTCGCATCACCGCCATTCCCGTGGACAGCCGGGGGCGTCTGGACATGGATCTTCTGGAAAAAAGCCTGGATGCGGATACAGCCCTTGTCAGTATCATGTGGGCCAACAACGAGACTGGCACCCTTTTTCCCGTAGAAACCATTGGCAGGCTCTGCCGCCAGAAGGGCATCCTCTTTCACACGGACGCCGTCCAGGCCGTGGGTAAAATCCCCATGCAGCTCAAAGATATGCCCGTTGACCTGCTTTCTCTCTCCGGCCACAAGCTCCATGCACCCAAAGGCGTTGGTGCTCTCTATATCAAAAAAGGCACCCCCTTCACTCCCTACCTGGTGGGGGGGCATCAGGAGCATGGTCGCAGGGCGGGTACGGAAAACGTCGCCTCCATTATCGGTCTCGGTCAGGCCTGCGAGTTGGCCATCTCCAAAATGAAAGAAGAAAATACAAGGGTGAAAGCACTCCGGGACAGACTGGAGGGCGAGCTCCTCAGACGCATTCCCAAATGCTTTGTCAACGGAGATCTTGACAACCGCCTGCCCAATACCTGTTCCATCAGTTTTGAGTACATCGAAGGCGAAGCCATCCTTCTCATGATGAATCAGTATGGTATCTGCGCCTCTTCCGGTTCCGCCTGCACCTCAGGATCCCTTGAGCCCTCCCACGTTCTCCGCGCCATGGGCGTTCCCCATACCGCCGCCCACGGCACCATTCGATTCAGCTTAAGCATCTACAACACGGATGCGGAAATTGATGCGGTCATCCATCATCTCCCGCCCATTGTGGCAAGGCTCAGGGAAATGTCCCCTTTCTGGACAGAAACCTGATAACCCTGGTAAGTTCCGGTTCCATGCGGTTTCCGCACACCGGGACTTACCTTGTCACAAGCCCAGAGCATAGGGGAAACGGTGCGCCTCACAATCAAAAAACCTCCCCAAAGGCGAGGCGATTCATGCAAAGCCTTCCACGAAACGGCGCAGACGATTTTTATCCGGAGGCACCACGTACAAAAAGGAACAGCCCAGCCCCATATGTTCAAACCCCTCTGAAACCGCAACCCAGACCACTTCCAGCACAGCAGGGGCTGTGAGAATCCGCACCTGATGGGGGCCTTCCAGACTCTTCATGCGGAAACGATCCCCTTGGTTGATCGTGAAATCAGAACCAACCCGCAGGGTCATGGCCAGTCCCCCCTCGCTGATGTTGAGAACCCGGGCCGGAACAATCCACTCTTCGGCCACCCACAGCTCACCGGCCACAGCATCCTTTGAGGAGAAGTAGACACGGGTCCACCTTCGATTTTCTTTCATGCCCAGCCTCATGCATTCAGGTGTTGAAAAGAAACAGAATGCATAAGCTTACCCTTTTTTACCATGGGCCGCCAGCCCGAAAAGCGCCCATCCCACAGCTCCTTTCAGGTCTGACCGATTCTTTCCCCTCTCATCCCCCCAAAAGCCTTCCGTGGCGTACCAGCCCCACAGCCAGGATGGCCGCGGTCTCCGTTCTCAGGATACGGCTTCCGAGACTCACCGCAAGGGTCCCCACCTCACCCAGAGCCGCCACCTCATCCCGCTCCCATCCGCCTTCCGGACCCGTCACCAGCACCACAGTCCCACCGGGCCAGGAGCCCAAAGCTTCGGCCAAGGATCTTTCCCGCTCCCGTTCATCCAGCACCACACAAAGCCCTCCCTGATCCAAAAAAGAAAGCAGATCCGAAAACTCCCCTACGGGAAAAAGGGCAGGAAGACAGGGCCTGCGACACTGCCGTGAAGCTCTTTGCAGGAGCTGGGGCCACCTGTGGGATTTTTTCTGTCCGGCATCCCGCATTTGAAGGGTGGATGAACGGCGGGACACAAAAGGAAAAATTCCATCCACTCCCAGCTCCGTCGCCTTTTCCAGCACCAGCTCAAAACGCTCCTTCTCCGGTAAGGCCGGGCAGAGAAACAGCTCCGGTTCCACCGGAGGAAGACCCAGATCCTCAAAACACACCGCAGCCTCCAAGCGGCCCCTTTCTCCCACCATCCGCGCCCGGAAAAGACGACCATCCGGCGCACTTACCGTCAGAATCTCCCCCGGCCGCGCCGCCCAGGCGCTGAGGGCCTGGGCGGCCTCTCCGGAAAAGGCCACGGCCTCTCCCAGTTTTCCGGGGTTTTTCCCCAGCAGGATACGCGACGGAGGCCCTCCCCCATTCAGGCACTTCTCTTTTCGATCCATTTTCCCCAACCTCCGTCTCTCCATAAAAAAAGGACCTCTCCTTCACGAAAAGGCCCTTTCACACCTTAAATCCCATGGATACGATCACCTTGGGCGAGGCGACCTGAGCCACAAGCCTCGCCCAGCTCCATCAGGCTTCTTTCTGCGCGCCCTCAAGAAAATCCGGCTGAACCCAGGCAGGTCCGGGATACGCATAAAACCCCTTGCCCGTCTTCACACCCAGCGCACCCGCATCCACAAAACGACGCAGGTAGGCCGCATTGGCCTTTGCCTGGGATGCCTGGGTCACATTCGCCCAATAATCCGTGATCTTCCACACGGTCTCAAGACCCACCTGGTCCATCATGCCAAAGGGGCCGATGGGCATCTGCATCACCCCCATCCAGGAACGGTCCACATCTTCGGGTTTGGCCACGTCCCGAGCCGCCAGGGTCAGAGCGGAACCGAGAAGGGACATGAACATGGCATTGAACACATATCCCGGATTTTCCTTTTTCATCTCAATGGGGATCATCCGGATGGCACGCACAAAATCCCGGATCCCATCCATGGTTTCACGGGATGTTCCCGGATGGGGCATGATATCCACAATCCGGTCCACCTCAGGGTTGTGGAAGTGCAGGGCTGCAAAGCGCTCCGGTCGGCCTGTGGCCTGGGCAAACATGGAAGGCATGAGTGAGGAGGTGTTGGTAGTGAAAATGGCATGCTCAGGGCAAAGGCCGTTCAGTTCGCCAAAAACCCGACCTTTCAGGGCAGGATCCTCAGGGATGGACTCACTGACAAAATCCACCCCCCGCGCCGCTTCCGCCATATCCGTAAAATAAAGAATCCGCTCCAGAAGCGGCCCTTCTTCAAGCGCTGCAACCTGGCCCCGGGATACGGCCTTACGAACCATGCGCTCCATACCTTTACGGGCATCGGCAAGGATCTCTTCGGAAATATCATAGATCCGGGTTTCAAAGCCCACTGCCGCCGTAAGAAGCGCAATCTTCCGACCCATGGTGCCACTTCCAAGGATGAGAACCCTTTGAATCTCCTGCATATAGCCTCCTGTGGTGTAAGCGTTCGAGTGCTGGACTCCCTTGAACCAAAAAATCCCGGACAAAAACCAGGATCCGATGGACCTCTTTTTTTGCGCCGCAACGGCTCACCGCTCAAGCCCCCATGCCCCTGGCAACACAATCCTCATCCGCCCGGATTGCTCAGGGCAGAGGCCGCAGGCAATCCCGGATGCCACCAGTTTCAACGGCTTCCAGAAAGGCGTCTCCGAGCCGACGGCTTTCAGCCACAGCCTTTTTCCAGAATCGCAGCCGACCTGCGTCATCCCCTTCAAAACGGCTGAAATCCTTACGATCCGGAATCCGACCATAGGGCAGGCTGGCCACAAACTCCGGGGATGGGGCCAACAGCAGGACATCGGCAAGATCCATGGAAGAAGCCCGGCGTCTTGGCATTTTCTTATCAAACCAACCCGGTGTCACTTCAGGATAAAAATGCGGGTAAAGAACGATTCCCCCATCCAGGGGCTGGGGAGGAAGGGGATGATAATCCACAAGGCCCCCATCCCGGAACACCCCTGATCCTGCACCCGGAATTTCAGACACCCCGCTCATGAGAAAGGGAATGGATCCCGTTGCCAGGAGGGCGGGCCGCAGATTTTCCGGGCTGAAAGGCACAGCCTCCGCCCCGCCAAAAGCGCCCTGCACAAGGGAGTGTTCGCGACCATCATGGAAAATAACCCGATCAAAGCGACGCACATAAGGGATACGTCCCTTGAGATTCACCGCATAAGCGAGACCCAGCCCCCACCCCAGGGCAAGGGGGTTTTCAGAAGCCAGCCCTCCGCGACAGCGAATTACCGAAAGATGCAGGCGGAAAAGCGGGTGGGAGAGAATTTCCTCAATGGCACTTCGGGGAAGAAAGGCGTCCACAATGCGCAGGGCTTCTTGATCCACATCCTTTCTGCGCACAGGTTTTTTATAGTATTGATGGATATAGGCATCGGCCAGAAAGTCAAAGGCCGCCTGTGCATCCCTACGTGCGGCGGCTGCCAGCTTCCAGGCACCGATGCTGGTCCCGAAGAGGGGAAGGGGCGTGGTTCGGCGCGCCAGAAAATGCCCAAAAACCGCAGCATCCAACCCATGGATGCCCAGCCACTTGGCTGCACCCGATGCCCCCAGAACAAGTCGTACATCCTCTGGCCCCAGCCCCTTCTCACGGATACGCGCATGGGCCCTGGAACCAGCCAGAAAAAGAAGAGAATTTTTCATGAACACCTCCACAGATCTTCACACATGGGAACTCCATGCTCACGGGCCTTTGCCTGATTAAAGCCAAGCATTCGGGTATGTTCAGGGGGTATCCATTCCTTCATGCCCAAGGCCTCCTTCATAGAGAATCCATGTTTCCGGCGTCGCCCCCAGTATGGCGAGGGCTGCCCGGATCATTGCCCGCCTGTGTTCTTCCTCCCCATCACCGAAATGGTGCCGAAAATAGTGGGAGCCTTCGCTTAAGGATAAAAGAGCCGATACAGCTCCGGGAATATCCCTGGTTTGCAAAGCGCCTGCGGCTTCGGCCGCAGCCACCTCCCGTTCCAGAAAACGGCGGTAACGTCGATACAGATGGTGCACCCGCTCGGCCACCTCCCCGTTACGGCGGGCAATGGCCAGAAAGGAGTACACAACGGAAAGGGCCACGGCTTCATACCAGGCAGGTCCCCAGATGGTGGAAAGAATGCGGAGAAGACGCTCACCTGCGGCCCCTTCCTTGGGCAGGCTGCCAATGAGTCTTCCGTAAATTTCCAGAACCCGGTCCACCAGGGCCATGAGCATCTGCTCCTTGGTTCCGAAATAGTGAATCACCAGGCTGGGATGGATGCCCGCCCGCGCCGCAACCTTGGCGATGGAGGCATTCTCAAGGCCCTCTTCCCGGATGGCATCATAAAAAGCATCTAGGATGGCGGGTTTACGTTCCTGGGCATTCTGTCGCTTCCGCAAGTGGATCACCTCCGACATTAATTGAATGACTGTTTAATAAAAAAATCTTTTTCCCGCAAGGAAAAAGGCCTACTCCCCAAAATAAAGGGGAAACTCCCGCTTACGGGCTGCTTCCCCTCCATTGGTATCCGGTTCTCGAGACAGTCTTTTTCGTCCTGTCCCCTGTGCGAAGGAGGCCTGCCTCCTAACGGATATCCCTGAAATACTCCTGGGTATAGCGGACCACCACAGGCGTAAGAATCAGGAGTGCTATGAGGTTGGGGAAAGCCATCAGACCATTGAAAACATCGGCAAGCCCCCAGACCAGCTCCAGCTTGAGCATGGCACCAATGGCCACAAAGGCCACATAAAGGATACGGTAAGGCGGCACGGCCTTGCTTCCCAGAAGGTACTCAATGGATTTTTCCCCATAATAGCACCAGCCCAGCATGGTGGAATAGGCAAAAAGTATAAGACCGATGGTGACAATATAGGAACCAAGACCCGGAAGGGCCAGCTCAAAGGCCCGGGTCGTCAGGGAAGCCCCCGTCACACCCGAAGACCATTCTCCAGTAAGAATCAGCACAAGCCCTGTCATGGTGCAGACCACCAGGGTATCAATGAACGTCTGGGTCATGGAGACCAGGGCCTGGGTCACCGGATGGGCCGTCTGGGCCGCAGCCGCAGCAATGGGGGCGCTTCCAAGGCCCGATTCATTGGAAAAAACCCCCCGCGCCACACCCATGCGGATGGTAAGCATGAGTACGGAACCCGCAAAGCCACCCGTGGCCGCAGTGGGCGAAAAGGCATGGGTAAAAATCAGGGCAAAGGCCGCGGGAATCCTGTCTGCAAAAAGAAGCAGAACTGCCACGGAGGCCAGCATATAGAAGACAATCATAAAAGGAACCAGAATACTCGTCACCTTGCCGATGGTTTTGATGCCTCCCAGAACCACCAGAGCCACAAGGATCATGAGGATGAGCCCCGTACCCCAGACCGGAATGTTGAAGGTGGACTGTACGGCGTCCGCCACGGAATTGGACTGCACCATATTTCCAATACCAAAAGCCGCCACACTGGCAAAAATGGCAAAAAGCACACCCATCCACTTCCAGCCCACGCCCTTGGCGATGTAATACATGGGGCCGCCGCGCATCTCGCCCTTTTCATCCTTTTCCCTGTAGACAACGGCCAGTACGGCTTCGGCATATTTGGTGGCCATTCCCAGGATACCCGTCACCCACATCCAGAAAAGGGCGCCGGGTCCACCGATGGCAATGGCGGTGGCCACACCGGCGATATTCCCCGTTCCCACCGTTGCAGACAGGGCTGTCATCAAGGCCTGAAAATGGGAGATATCCCCTTCTTCATCCCCGTCTTCCTTGCGCTTGATCAGCGCCAGGTACAACGCATGCATGAGGGCCGAAACCTGGATGCCCCGCAGTGCCCAGGTCAGCCAGAAGCCCGTACCCACGAGGAGTACCAGAAGGGGAGCCCCCCAGACATATCCACCTGCCGTATCCACCCACCGTTCCAGGTGATTCAGTATACCCGCATCCATTGACCCAGATCCTCCTTTGATTTTGTTTCAGGACTTCCTAAGAAAAACACCTTCCACGCAGACCCCAGGGAGAACACACCAGCGTTTACAAACCAGACCAGTGCCCTGAAAAATCCCCCGTTCGCTCTGGCGGATTCTTCCTTCTAGAAAAAGCCCCCCCATGCCTCCTGCGCTTTTTTCCAATCGATTGCAGGGCTATAGGGCAGTTTTTCCTGGTACGCAAGCTTTTTGTTCCCCTCCCCTTCACTTTTATGCCTGATTTTATTCGTAAAGCCTCAAAAAAACCTTGCCTGTCTTTTTTCTTGATTGTTTCAATAAATCAATATATCTTGATATAAAAAAACCTAAATACAATAGGAGACATCATGATCCAAACCACGCTCATCGGCTATCCCCGCATCGGACAAAACCGCGAACTCAAAAAAGCCACAGAAGCCTATTTTCAGGGTCGTCTGAGCCCCGAAGAACTTCAGGCCGAAGGCGCGAGCCTGCGCAAAACCCACTGGGAAGACCAAAAAGACGCGGGCATTCACCAACTTGTATCCAACGACTTTTCCTTCTACGACACCCTTCTGGACACAGCCCTGCTCTTTGGTCTTGTTCCGGAGCGCTTCAACACCCTGCCCCAGGATCCCCTCATCCGCACCTTCGCCATGGCCAGAGGGTATCAGCAGGGAGGCCTCACGGCAAAAGCCCTGTCCATGAAAAAATGGTTCACCACCAATTACCATTACATGGTTCCGGAAATTGATTCCTCAAGCCCCATGGATCTCATGGGACACAAACCCATCACCGAATTCCGTGAAGCCCGGAAACAGGGCTTCCATACCCGCCCCATGCTACCGGGCCCCTATACCCTGCTCCGACTCTCGCGTTTTGCAGATGGCATAACGGCCGAAAAAGCCGCGCAAAAACTCATACCCGCATACCAGAAACTTCTGGATGCCCTTGCAGCCGCAGGCGCAGACTGGGTGCAACTTGACGAGCCCTGCCTCTGCCTGGATATGGGGCAAGGGGAAAAGGATTTTTTCCAAACCCTCTACCAAAAACTCACCCGTCCCACTCCCTCCCTCCGCATCCAGGTGCAGACCTTCTTCGGGGATATCCGCGATGCCTATGAAATGGTATGCGCCCTTCCTGTCCAGGCCGTGGGGCTCGATTTCGTGGAAGGCCCCCACAACCTCCGCCTCCTGGAAGCCGTCGGTTTTCCGGAAGACAAAATTCTCGTGGCCGGCCTTGTCAATGGCCGCAACATCTGGCGCACGGCCTATGTTCCCACTCTGGAGCTTCTCCGCAGCATTGAAAAAAACGTCCCCAGCCACCGCATCCACCTTGCGCCCTCTTCCTCCCTGCTCCATGTGCCCTACAGCCTAAGTCCGGAAAACCGCCTTGCCCCAGAAGAACTGGGAATTCTCGCCTTTGCCCGGGAAAAAATGGAAGAACTCGGAGAATTGGCCATCCTTTCCGGCCAAGCCCATCCGGAAACCCACCCCCTCTTCCTGCGCAACCAGGCCCGATTCCAGGACGCAGAAAACATCAACGGCCGCTGCATCCCCGCTGTGCGCCAGAAAACCAAGGGTCTTCAGGATCAGAATTTCCGCCGCCTTCCCGAAGCATCCATCCGCAAAGATTGCCAGAAAAAACGCCTCCAGCTTCCGCCCTTTCCCACCACCACCATCGGCTCCTTTCCCCAGACCCCGGAAATCCGCTCCGCGCGCAGGGCCTTCAGGGAAGGTCGCATGGATCCAACCCGATACACCGACTTTATCCGTGAAAAAATGCGGGAATGCATTGTCCTGCAAGAAAAACTGGGGCTTGATGTCCTGGTGCACGGAGAATTTGAACGCAACGATATGGTGGAGTATTTTGGGGAACAGCTGGAAGGTTTTCGCTTCACCCATCAAGGCTGGGTGCAGTCCTACGGGACCCGCTGCGTGAAGCCCCCCATCCTTATGGGGGACGTCCGCCGTCCCCAGGCCATGACCACAGCACTCTGGCGCCAGGCCCAGACATTCACATCCAAACCCGTCAAGGGCATGCTCACAGGCCCTGTCACCCTCCTGAACTGGTCCTTTGTCCGTGAGGATCTGCCCCAGGAAGAATGCCTTCTGCAGACGGCCCTGGCCATCCGGGAAGAAGTACTCGACCTTGAAACCGCAGGCTGCGCCATCATACAGATTGATGAGGCGGCCCTGCGGGAAAAACTGCCCCTGAGGCGAATCCACTGGCGGGATTACCTGGAAAGGGCTGTCCAGGCCTTCCGCCTCGCCCATGACGGTGTCCGGCCCGATACCCAGGTTCATACCCACATGTGCTACAGTGAATTTGGGGATATCCTTGAAGCCATTGGAGCCCTTGACGCGGATGTGCTGACCATGGAAGCTTCCCGAAGCGCCCTTACCCTCGTGGAGCAGCTTAAGGAAAAACCCTATCCAGGCGATATGGGGCCCGGAGTTTACGACATCCATTCCCCCAATATTCCAGCGCCTCTGGAAATTCTGGCCACGTTAAAAACCCTGCTTTCCGTCATTCCGGAAAAGAATCTCTGGATCAACCCGGACTGCGGCCTGAAGACCCGCTCTCCCCTTGAAACGGAAAAAGCCCTGGAGGCCATGATAACTGCCACTCGACTCTTACGCGAAGAGATCCGGACATCCCCGGAGGCTTAAAGTCGTTCATTTTCCTGAAAAATCCTCCTCAAAAAAACCAGGGGATAGGGGGGCTCGATACGCAAAAAGACAAGCCGCCCTATCCCAATTTTTTTCTTGCCATTTCCATAACAATGCAGTACAAATCCAGATGCCGTTTTTTGGATGGGCCTTACTGAAAAACATGAAAAGAATTTTTCCTGAAGGTCGGGGATGGCACCCCTCCCATAACCGCATGCTTGCGGTGCGGGTCATCCCCTCACCCGCCGGTCCGGGATCTACCCAAACCGGATGCGTGGTTGCCACGCAGTTTTTACCACCTTCCTCTCAGGAATTTTCATGACTTTTTCTCAATTTGATCTCCACCCCGCCGTACTTGAAGCCCTCAACGCCCAGAACTTCACCACGCCCAGCCCCATCCAGGATGCTGCCATCCCCCCCCTTCTCGCCAGGGCAGACCAGGACGCCCTGCTGCTGGCAGCCACGGGAACGGGAAAGACCGCTGCCTATGGACTTCCCCTCATCCACCACATTCACAACGATGGACACAAGGCAAGCCTCCAGGCCCTGGTGATTGTCCCCACGCGGGAACTGTGCATCCAGGTGGGAGAAGCCCTCACTTCCTTTTCTTCAAGGCTCCCCGGCTTTCAGGTCTGCATTGCCTACGGCGGTGCAAGCATTGGCCTCCAGGCCCGCGCACTTTCCAGAAAACCCGCCATTCTCGTAGCCACGCCGGGTCGACTTCTGGATCTCATTGCCCGCGGTGACGCCGACATTTCCACCATTGAACGCCTTGTTCTCGACGAGGGGGATGAGCTGCTCACCCCGGGATTTCTGGAAGACATTCAGAAAATACGCACCTTTTTGCCCCAGAACCACACCACATGGATGGTCTCCGCCACCCTGCCGGACACCATACGCGCCGAGGTTTTCTCCCTTTTAAAAAATCCCATCACAATCCGGCCCGATGACAGTCCCGAAAATCCGGAAAAACTGGAGCATGTCTGCCACTGTATGCGGGAACGCCATCGCTTTCCCGCTCTGCTCCGGGTACTCCAGGCCAATCCCGGCGCACGCTCCCTGATTTTCTGCCGCACCCGCAAGGAATCCCAGGAACTGACAGAACGCCTCACCGCCGCAGGCTTTCCCGCAGAAGCCCTGCACGGCGATCTGTCCCAGGCCCAGAGGGAAACCACCGTCAATCGCTTCCGCCAGGGACGCTTTCTCCTGCTGGTGGCAACCAATGTGGCGGCCCGGGGGATTGACCTGCCCGGCCTGCCGCTGGTGATCCACTATCGCCTGCCCGAGGTATCGGAAACCTATACCCACCGTTCCGGACGGACAGCCCGCGCAGGGCACAGCGGCATGGCCGTGGCCCTGATCTCCCCGGAAGAACGGGGACGTATGGCAGGTATCGCAAGAAGAACAGGACTCGCTTTTGTCCCCACGCCTCTGCCCAGCATCCGCGAGATCCGGGAACGTCAGCTTGTCCACTTGGCGGCCAATATCCAAGAAAACGTGCCCGCGGACATGGATCCGGAAATCCTTGCGGATGCGGAAAAGCATATGGCTTCCTGCTCCAGGGAAGACCTGATCCGCGCTCTGCTGGCTGTTCATGCCCCCGCCCTTGCGGGCGCCAATGCCATCCTGGACCAGGAAAAACTGGACGCTCCCCTCAGCGCTCCTCCGAGACCTTTCCAGAAAGGCTTTTCTGCGCATACGGATCGCGCCCTCTGCCGCTGCTTTGTCAACGCAGGCACCCTCGATGGCCTCACCCCTGCATCCATGGGACGCTTCATCGCCAAAACCGCAGGCATCCAGGCCGGTCGTATCCGCAAAATCGACATGCGCCGGGAATTCTCCTTTGTGGATGTGGATTCTGACACCGCCACCATCCTGAAAAACACAGTCCGTGACATTGCCCTTGGCGGACGCAGCGTTTCCGTGAAAGCCCTGGCACCCCGAAAACCCGGACGCCCTAAAAAACACAGCGCCTGATCACTTTTCAGTTCCTATGCATATCCCCACGGGGTCCCGGACAAGGGCCCCGTTCCCTTTACAGCCATGGCCAAAGGAGGTTTTCCATGTCCAGATCCAAACCCCAGCCTTCTGACCTTGCAAGGCGCAAAGAAGCTCTCAGCAGTCTGCCTCCCAGCGTGCGACTGGGCCTTACCGCCGAAGAAACAGAAATTTTTCTTCACCAGGATCTCTGGCCGGAAAGTCTTTGTGAAAAGCTCTCCGATTTTCTCTTTCCCCTGGATCCGGATACACCCTGCCCCGAAAAACCCTGACTCCTTCAAAAAAGGATTTTAACCTCCGGTCTTGGGCCCCAGCCCCCGATAGGCCGTAAATTTCTCCAGGACCACGGTCATGGCGGCATCTTCCAGAATAATGGGACTTCCCACAGCTTTGGCCCGCAGATAGATTCCTGCCACAAATTCGATCTCTTCCGCCACGGCAAAAGCATCCCCAAGGTCTGCCCCCACACTGACCAGTCCGTGATTGGCCAGAAGCAGGGCATACCCTTTCCCCATGCCCTTCACCACCTGCTCTGCCAGCTCCACTGTGCCAAAGGGAGCATAGGGCGCCACAGGCACCTCCGTTCCACCCGCGTACCCCACCAGATAGTGCACCGCAGGCAGAGACCAGCCCAGGCAGGCCAGGGTGGTCGCCCAGGGCGAATGGGTATGCACCACAGCACCAATATCAGCCCTTGCCGCATAGAGGGCCAGATGAAAACCCAACTCACTGGAAGGCTTACGGAACCCTGAAAGCTGTTTTCCAGCCCCATCCACCCACACCAGATCCTCAGGCTCCATATCCCCATAGTCCATGGCAGATGGCGTAATGAGGATCCCTCCCTCTGCCCGCACACTGAGATTTCCTCCAGATCCGGTGGTCAGACCCGAAGCCTGCATCCTTTTTCCATATCGCACCACCTGCTCCGCTATCTCCATGCCTTGTCATCCCCCATCATTATAAAAAAATTCCCGCCAGGCGGCAAAACCACCCTCTTCCACATGGCTTTCCTCCGATGCCACAGCATCCCCAGGCTCCATAAAAAAACCGGAACCCCCTCCGCAAGGAAAGAGTTCCGGCCTGTATTTCAAAAACTTCTGCCAATGGGGCAAATCTTACAGTTCTTCAAGGGCCTCGGTCAGCGCAGGAATGAACTCAAGAATGTCTGCCTCAATACCCACGTTGGCCACCTGGAAGATGGGCGCATTGGGGTTTTTGTTCACAGCCACCACAAGGCCGCCCTTGATGCCGCCCATGTGCTGGAAGGAACCGGAAATACCCATGGCAAGGTAAACCTTGGGCTTAACGGATTTACCGGAAGTACCCACCTGACGGGAGGCATCCATCCACTTGGCATCCACGATGGGACGGGAGCAGGAAACTTCTGCATGGGAGCCAATGGCCTTGGCAAGCTCATGGGCAATCTCAATGTTTTCCTGATCTTCAATACCACGGCCAACGGATACCAGTACTTCAGCCTTGGTGATGTCCACGTCGCCGGCTTCGGGTTCGCGGACTTCAATGAACTTGCGCTTGGCCGCAAGGTCACCAGCAGCTTTGGCTTCCACAGCCCCCCCCACCGCAGCACCTTCTTCAGCAGCAATGGCACCGGGACGAACGGTGATGACAGCGCCTGCGGACATATCCACAGTCACGTGTGTGGAAACCACGCCACCATATTCCTGACGTACCACTTTCAGGGTATCACCGTCGGCACCTTCGATGGCCACAACGTCGGATACATAAGCACCACCCAATTTAACCGCCAGGCCGGGGCCAAGATCCATGCCAAAGGTATTGTTGGCCATGAGCACAACAGCACCAGCGGCAAGGTTGTTGAGAAGGGCCTTGCGGACCACTTCTGCATTGGGATAAGCCAGTTCAGCAGCGTCGATCTTCCATACAGCGGGGAAGAGTTCAGCAGCCTTGGCAGCAGCAGCGTCCACGCCGGAACCGGTGACAATGGCGGTCACGGGTGCGGAAGTGAATTTTTTAGCCGCAGCAGCCAACTCCGCTGCAGAGTCATCCAGAACACCGTCCTTGTGAGATACGAATGCGTATACCGTCGCCATTACTTCAGCCCTCCATTCGCCTTCATGATGTCAATGAGTTTTGCAATGATCTCTTCGGTGCTGCCGGTGAGCATTTCAGCGCCCTCACCGGTTTCGGGGATGAAGTAATCCACCCGCTTGGTCTTGGCACCCGCCGCACCCACGGTGGCAGCGTCAACACCCAGGGCATCTGCGTCATATTCAGGAATTTCAATACCAGAAACCTGACGGATACCCTTGATCCCCACATAGCGAGGCTCATTGATACCGGTCTGGATGGAAAGCACACAGGGAAGTTCAATTTCATTGATTTCCTGGTTGCCGCCTTCAATTTCACGACCAATGGTCAGCTTGCCACTGCCCACTTCCACCATGTTCACAAGGGAAGCATAGGGCAGATCCAGCATGGCGGCCAGCATGCCACCCACAGCACCCTGGCCTGCATCCGCCTGGGCACCGGTGAGGATGAGGTCATACTTGCCTTTTTTCACAGCAGCAGCCAGCAGGGTGGCAATACCCTTGGCGTCAGAATTTTCAAAGGCTTCATCATTCAGCAGAATGCCCTTCTGAGCACCCATGGCCATCTCACGACGGAGAACCTCGTCGGAGTCTTCATCGCCTACGGTCACAACCGTTACGGTTCCGCCCACTTTGTCCACAATCTGAATGGCTTCCTCAACGGCGTAGTTGTCCCACTCGTTGACGGAGTAAACCAGATCATCACGCTCGATGTCATTCCCTGCACTGTTGAGCTCGATTTCGTTCTCCGCAGTATCGGGAACTCTCTTGACGCATACCAAGATTTCCATGAATTCCTCCCAGTTGAAAATAAGGTTTGGCCATCTATATCCGATTCCCATGGGGAGCCCGGACCCTCTGGCCGGATCCGGCGCCGGACTTCCGACGCCGGACGTGGGCTTTACTTGACCATGTGCTTTTCAATCAGTTCTACCAGATCCAGGGCTTCCATCTTGCCTTCGTAACCTGCAACCTTAATCGCGTCTTCCATGTTCACCAGGCAGAAGGGGCAGGCGGTGACGATGACATTGGCACCGGCCTTGGCAGCCATTTTAACACGAAGTACGGCCATACGCTCTTCTTCATGGGGCTCATAGAACAGCATCAGACCACCACCGGAGCAGCAGAAGGAGCGGTCTCCGCTCTTGAGCATCTCCACGGTGCGGATACCGGGGATGGCGTTCAGTGCGGCTCTCGGATCTTCATACACGCCATTATGACGCCCCAGGTAGCAGGGATCATGGTAGGTGAATACGCGAGTGGCGTCTTCCACAGGCTTCAGCTTGATCTTGCCGACCTTCACAGCGCGGGTAACCACAGAACTGATGTGCTCCACGGGTATGGACAGTTTGTAGTCGTTCTTCAGAGCGTTGAACGCATGGGGGTCTGCGGTGACAATGCGCTTGGCACCGGATTCCTTGATCATTTCCACGTTGTGGTTCTTGAGTTCCTGATAGAGGAATTCTTCACCAAAGCGGATAACCTCGTTACCGGAATCCTTCTCATTTTTGCCCAGAACACCGAAATCTTCACCAGCGGCTTTCAGAAGCTTGGCCGTACTCTTGGCGATGTTCACCATGCGGTCGTCAAAGGAGCTGATGGAATCCACAAAGTACAGGGTATTGGCCTTTTCATCCCCTTCAAGAACTTTGACAGGACATTCTTCTGCAATGTCTTTGGTCCAATCGGCCCGCTTCTTCTCCATCTTGCCCCAGGCGTTGCCACGCTTGGACAGGGCCTGCATGGGCTTCTGGAGGGTCTGGGGTACTTCGCCCTCATCCACAAGGCCCCTGCGCAGATCCACGATCTTGTCGATGTACTCAATCCCAATGGGGCATTCCTGCTCACAGGCGCCGCAGGTGGTGCAGCTCCAGATTTCATCTTCCTCATAGACATGCCCCACCAGCTTGTCGCTCTTCAGAATGGGTCCCATGAGGGGATAGGTGTTGAATACGGCCTCACGACCTTTAATGGAGATAAAACGAGGGGACAGGGCGCGACCCACGGTGTTGGCCGGGCACTGATCGGAACAGCGGCCACAGTCAGCGCAGGTGTAGAAATCCAGAATGTGCTTCCAGGTGAAATCTTCGAGCTTCTTCACACCGATGGACTTCAGGTTTTCCATCTCCTCTGCGGACAGACCATACTCGATGGGTTTGATGTTCCCCCGGCGGATCCGCATGAAGTACACGTTGAAAAGGGAGGTGATAACGTGGAAATGCTTACCAAGGGGCAGAAAGCAAAGGAAGAAGAAGAAGGTAAAGTCATGGATGAAATAAGAAGCCACATGCAGGGTCTGAAGCTTTTCCAGGGGCGTTGCCAGGAGGCTGTTCTTCAGAACCCAGGGCAGGGTGCCAGGGGCCAGGAAGTGAGCATGGGCACCGGTCTGGATCTGGGCTGCGATGAGGGTGGCTTCAAAGAGGGCTTCAGACACCATGAGGGTCATAATGACGCAGAGAACAAATACGGCTTCTGCGGTATGATCCTTACCGAAACGGGCAGGCACCTCATAGCGCTCGGGCCGGAAGATGCCACGGCGGATGGCAGCCACAAAACAGGCCACAAACACCACGGTGGCCGCATAGTCCTTGGCCACGTTGTAGATCATGCCAATGATCTGATCCGGTCCGAATCCGGGCAGAGCGAAATCGGGCACCACACCAATGACCACCAGGCTCATGGAGCGCAGGGCCAGGGTAAGAAAGCCAAAAAAGATCAGGATGTGAAGCACACCGCCCATCATGTAGCGGGGCTGACGGACCTGGCCCAGCCAGATCATCAACACGTTCCAGAGCCGCTGCGGAATGGCGTCAAAGCGATCATCCTTGCGCGCCCTTGTCAGAGGCGCCACACGCTTGGCCATGATGTAGGTAAAAAGGGCAATACCCACAATCGGTATCAGAATGGAAAGCAATACCGTAGGGATGCCCATAAACGAGTACTGCGCAGGCGCGATCAATGGTTCCATGGAAACATTCCTTCCCCTAACTGAGTCCTTAAAAAGATGGTTAAATTTGTGATGAACGACCAAAAATCACAAGCGGCTTCCCAAATGCCGCTGTATCGCCGGGTATATGGATCGGAACACTCTTAATAAAGAAAAACCGGATCCGTCAAGTAAAAAATCCGGGGAGTACCCTCGCGACACCTTGTTTTTCAATACTCTTCGGATCTGGCAGGCTTGGCGGGTTTTTCTTCCCTCCCCCCTTCCAGACCTTGCTTTTTAAGGGGTTTGCGTCAAAACGCTAGCAGACGGTGTGTGCTGCATCACCATAAAAATGCCGGGGATTTCCCCGGCGTACGAGCATGGGGCAGGGCCTTTACGCACCTGCCCGTATGTAAATCATCTCCCCTCTTTTTTTAAGAAAGGAAGGATTCCTCTTCAATGGCCACAGCCGCATCCGCACTACGAAGGATGGCATTCATCTTTCCTTCGGTCACGGGCAGCTGGTTGTAGATGAAAAACTCTGCGGATTTGATCACGCCTTTGTAGAAGGCATCTTCCTTCTTCTTCTGACCCAGTTTGGACTGGGCAATGGTGGCCCGCCACAGGAGCATCCAGGCTGCGGTGAGATCCCCCACCACATCGAGGAAGGGATGGGCCTGGCTGAAGGCAACCATCACCTTCTCGCTCATGGCGGTTTTACCCATGTGCATGGCTACCTCACCCAGCTTGTTCAGGGTGGCCTCGGTCTGGGCCGCCAGAGGTGCCAGGGCTTCCACACCCTTGGCCTGGGCTACGGTGGCACCAATCTTCTGCAGAAGGGACATGAAAATCTTGCCCTTTTTCATGCCAAGCTTGCGACCCAGAAGATCCATGGCCTGAATGCCGTTGGTACCCTCATAGATCAGGGTGATGCGTACATCCCGGAGGAGCTGGGCCAGGGGATATTCCTCAATGAAACCATATCCGCCATACACCTGCATGCCCTGGGAAACCACCTCAAAGCTGCGGTCGGTCACATAGCCCTTTCCGATGGGGGTCAGTACTTCCACAAGACCTTCATAAAGCTCCTTTTCCTCAGCACTTTCCGCCAGGTGGGCCATATCGTCGCAGTAGGCCAGATAGTACAGAATGGAGCGCATGGCTTCGGTGTAGCTCTTCATCATCATAAGCTGACGCCGCACATCCGGGTGCTGGATGATGGGCACACCGCCGCCCTTGGGATTGGTGAGAAGCGCACCCTGTACACGCTCCTTGGCGTAGTTCAGGGCATACATGTAGGCTGCGGAACCGCAGGCAAAACCCTGCATCCCCACCAGCTGACGGGCTTCATTCATCATGAGGAACATGTGAGCCATGCCCTTGTTGGGCTCGCCGAGAAGCTCACCGATGCACTCATTCTTGCCGCCTAAGGCCAGAGAGCAGGTGCAGTTGCCATGGATGCCCATTTTGTGCTCAATACCCGTGCAGACCACATCATTGAAGGCGCCGAGGCTGCCATCATCGTTCACACGGAACTTGGGAACCAGGAAGAGGGAAATGCCCTTGGTGCCAGCGGGAGCCCCCTCAATACGGGCCAGAACGGGATGTACGATGTTGGGAGAAAGCTGCTCCTGCTCCCCGCCGGAGATGAAGATCTTGTTGCCCACAATCTTGTAGGTACCGTCTGCCTGGGGATAGGCCACGGTTTCCAGAGCGCCGACGTCGGAACCGGCACAGGCTTCCGTAAGAAGCATGGTACCGCACCACTCACCAGTATAGATATTCTTGAGGAAGAGTTTTTTCTGTTTTTCCGTACCAAAGGTTTCCACAAGCTTGCCCGCCCCATGGGTAAGGCCGGGATACATCATGAAGGGGTAGTTGGCACCATTGAAGAACTCGCTGGCCGCCAGGGCCACGGTCTTGGGCATGCCCTGACCACCCCACTCGGGGGCTTCGCTCATGGCCGTCCACTCGCCCTTTTTCAGAAGATCATAGGCCCGCACAAAGGATTCGGGAATGCGGACCTTGCCGTTTTCAAAGGTACAGCCGATGGTGTCGCCATCTTTCCAGGTAGGGAGCAGCTCCTTGATGGCAAGGTTTCTTGCCTCATTCACAATCATGTCCACGGTTTTCTTATTGAAATCCGCAAACTTTTCCTTTTCGGCAAACTTGCCCACTTCAAGCTGTTCATGCAGAACAAAATCCACATCCCGTCTTTCAGAAATTACTTGCGCCATCTTTGGATCTCCTTGCTGGTTTTATGGTGTTTTTTCAGTACATCAAAGTCTGTTGGGGCTTATGCATTGGGTTCCGAAGAAAAACAGCCGATCCCCCGGATAAAAAGATCCACCAAAGGTTCGGCCATGCTCACCAGATCATATTTGCCTTCGGCCAGGACCCAGGTACTGATCACCTCGTCCACGGCACCCAGGATAAAACGCTTCACCAACGCCATATAAAGGTCTTTACGGATCCCCCCTTGGGCCTGACCTTCTTCAATAATTTCTCCGATGAGTTCACGGTAACGCGCTGAAATCTCATTCACCTGGTCCGCCATGGCATGGATTTTTCGCGTTTCCGCCTGAAAAACCACGGCCATCTCCCGATCCTCCTGAAAGGCCTCCAGATGACATGTGATGAGTCGGGCCAATTTATCCCGGGCGCTGTCCGCTCCGTCAATGGCTGCGCGGAAGCGGGCAAAGATGTCTTCTGTTCTTTCTTCAAAAAAACGAAAGAGAATATCGTCTTTGTTTTTGAAATAAAGATAAATGGTCCCATCGGCCACGCCCGCTTCCCGGGCAATTTCCGATATGGTTGCACGGAAAACGCCGCGTTTTGCAAAGACTGTGATCCCAGCCCTTAAAATCCGCTGATATTTATCCTGTCTGTCGATCCGCGAAATAAAACCCTCCTCACCTGAAAAACATGATTTACTGTCCTGGTTGTCCGCTCTTTTGCAAGTCATACATGGATTTCAGCAACTCTTTACCCTTTGATCAAAAATGAGGATACTCTCAATTAGCAGTCACAGAGGAAAACTGTCAAGCCTTTTATAATCATAAGCCCCACAAAGAAACATCGTTCCCCATACAACCTGGAACAGCGTTCATGAACCTACGATTATCTGCGACATCGCCGTTTTTTACAAATCTTTACAATCAGCCTTGCCAAAGCCCGGAAGCAGGCGTAGAATCATGGCTACTTTCGATACGATAGCAAAGAATCGCCTGTCGGGGTCTCTTGAATGCTTAGGTCAGAGATGGAAATTTCTGATCCTTGACTGTGCATGCACAAGGCGAAAATCCTCCTGCCGCCGCATATCTCCCCGCAAGGCCAAACCTTCACCCCCCATCAACCCAAGGAGATGCTATGGTACGATCAAAATCCAAAAAAGAACCCGATGGCCGTCTTTTGATCCTGAAAGACCTTCTTATTTTTCTTCTTTGTCTTGGCATGCTCACAGCCTTCCAGGCCTGCAGCAGCTCCGGCTCTGATCCCAGCCCTCAACCCCAACCCACTCCCACCAGCGTCACCGTATCCGGCCAGGTTTTTGGCAGCGGTGGCCTTGAAGGCGTACGGGTTTCCGCCGGTGGCAAAGACGCAACCACCGATGCCAACGGCATGTACACCCTGAGCGGTATCCCTGTTCCAGAAAAGGGACGTCTGGTACTTACCTATGCCAAGCAAGGATATGCCACCTACCAGCGCAGCCTGCCCGTTGAAGCCGGAAAAACCTATGCCGCTTCAGCCAAAATGACCGCCTTCACCCTTTCAGAGCTGAATCAGGATACAAGCCAAAAGATCGAAATCCAGGATTCAGAAAAGAAAGTCCAACTGAACCTGCCCGCAGGCAGTATCCCAGGCGCAAACGCCGTCAATATCAGCATTGCCGTGGGAGATCCCACAACACCGGAAGGCGCCCAGGCCTTCCCCGGTGACTACATGGCAGCCACCGGCACGAGCGGGGATCCCAATACCCCCCTTGAAAGTATCGCCTTTACGGAAATCACCCTCGTGGATCCTGCCAGCGGAAAGCCCATCACAACCCTCTCCGCACCCGCCACCGTCAAACTGAAACTACCGGATATCTATCAGCAGGGCGGAGAACGTGCAGGCACCTATGTGGCAGGCCACCCTGACAAAGGAAGCATTGAGTGGTGGTCTTATGATGAAACCAAGGGCACCTGGCTCCGGGAAGATGCGGATCCCTCAACGCCTGAGATGGATAATGCCAAAATCATTGAAGAAGGCGGCATTCTCTATGCAGAAGCCCAGATCACCCATTTTTCCTGGTGGAACGCCGACCGACCCATCAATGAGCACGCCTGCGTCTGTGTCCTGGTTCTGGATGAGGACGGCAATCCCCGCAGGGGCATTGAAGTCACAGCAGAAGGCCTCACCTACAGTGGCACATCCCAGCCCACCGTCACCGATGCCACAGGCAAAGCCTGTGTCACCGTAGAGCGCACCCAGAACTCCACAAATCCGGTGAAGGTGAAAGTGCTTGCCAAAGCCGGAGCCTTGGCCTTTCCCTACAACGAGGATGGCGTCACAGTCTGGGAAACCCAGGGCAGCACCCTGGACAACTCCGGAACCTGCATGATTCTTCCGGATCCCATTGTGCTTGCCTTTGATGGGGTCATCAGTGGAACCATCCTCTATGAAGGCAATCTCCAGCCTGCTCAGAATATTGCCGTACATACCAGCTTCGGGCCTTCCGCCCAGACGGACGCCAGTGGCAGGTATACCATCAAGGTACCTCTGAACGCAGAAATCTATGTCTTTGTGGCTGGTCTTGCCAGCAAGAAAGTGCATCTCAATGCTGGCAACAGACAGGCTGTGGTGGATTTTGAGCTTCCCAACAGAGCGCCTGTCATCTCTTCCCTTACCCGTTCCCCCGAAGGGCTCATCAACCCCGGCAGCCCGGTAAACCTGACAGCCAACGCCTCGGATCCCGATGGCGACAGCATCTCCTACACCTGGAGCACCACCGCAGGAACCCTGAGCAACACCTCCGGCGGTAATGTGCCCAGCCACAGCGTCACCTGGACAGCCCCCGGCGGAGTCGGAACCGCCACCATTACGGTCACAGTCACGGACGCCAAGGGAAAAAGCGATCAGAAAACCCTTGTGATTTCCTGGGGCGGCAGCACCTCCACCCACTTCAAGGTCACCATCAAGGAAACTCCCACATCCGATCAGGCCGTACAGGGCGTGTGGGTTGTCCTCCATGGCACAGACGGACGTTCCGTTGCCCAGAGCCTGCGAACCAACACCAACGGCGTGGCGGATTTCGGCAATGTCGGAAGAAGCCAGGTAAACATCACCATCGCCCATGAAAAACAACGACAGGATTACGGCGCGGTTACCCTGGAAAGGGAGATGAACACCTTTGTATCCATCCCTGCCGGAGATTGGGTCTATTACCTGGAAACAGAAGATGTGGAACCCCACACCTTTTATTGCCAGGAAGGCGGTCAGACCGTTGTAGTCCCCGTTGATTACGGCACGGAGGAACCCGCCCTGGGAGAAACCCTGCGCTTCATTCCTTACATGGATATTACGGGCTGGACACCTCAGCGCCCCAGTAGTCACAATATCCGCATCTGCCCCGGAACACTCCAGGCCGACGGAAAATTCAGTCTTCTGGCCCAATTGGGACAATATCAGTCTGAAACAGGCAATTTTGCCTGGAACCGCTATGGTTTTATCCTGGATCAGGACCCTGCGGGCGCCATCACCCTCCTCATGGTCACACGAAATCCTGTGAACATGGGCTGGCAGTCCAACCTTGCCCTCAACCAGATCCTGTTTTCCGGTTGGCGCAAGGGAACGCACTTCCAACTGGGGGGAAGCCATCATCCGACAGCCATGACCTCCGGTAGCTTCGCCTATCCCCAGGACATAGACATGCAGGGATATGCCCTTTCCGGCGCCACCTACGGGCAATCCAATGGCTTTAACCATTCCCGGTCCATCCGCAAACGATATACGTCCGCACCGACAGAGGTGACCCTCGCCTTCCCGGACCGCCAGGTCTCCAATCCTGCGTACAATGAAGCCACCCAAACCATATCCTGGACCCTCAGCGGTACGGCTCCCATGGATGTTCTGAATGCAGAGATCAACGCCTGGATGCCTCCCACGGATACCAGCGCCCCCATTGACTTCTCCTGGAGCGCCATCATGCCTCCCAATGGAAGCAGCTGGCAGTTCCCGAATCTGCCCCAGGAACTCATGGCCTGGATGCCTCCGAACGAGGCAACGCACAAAACCATTTCCGTTTCCATTGAGAATTTTGCCAGCTACAGCGGATATGAGGCAGCGCTTCTTGCTTTCCTCAGGGGAGAAAGACCCTTTGACGATTATGAAGTCTATCGTATGGAAAGCAGCTCCATGGAAGATGAGGAAGAACCCGAAGAACGCACAGCTCTGAGGCAGGCCCGCAGCCTGGATGCACAGCCTTCCTCCCAGCCCCTTCTTCGGAAATCTTCTCTCAGTATGAAAGGCTTTATGCGCCAATAATCTTTTTCCTCCGACCCTTTATTAAAATAAGGGTCGGAATCCCTTTTCTGCGGGTACGGTGCCTCTGTCTGCCCTGCCCGCAGTTTTTTTAACCTTTCCCGTCCAAGGCCGCAGCCAGAAGCCTTTTCGTATACTCCTGTTGCGGCCTGTCCAGAATCTCCGCAGCCCTCCCCGCCTCCACAATATGCCCGTCCTTCATCACCAGAATCCTGTGACTGATGGCCCGGATCACCTTAAGATCATGGGAGATGAAAAGGTAGGAAAGCCCTTTTTTTTCCTGAAGACCCTTAAGAAGCCCCAGCACCTGGAACTGCACGGTCCGGTCAAGGGAAGAAGTGGGCTCATCCAGAATCAGGAGTTCCGGGTCGAGAACGAGAGCCCTGGCAATGGCAATGCGCTGACGCTGCCCTCCGGAAAATTCATGGGGATAGCGGAAACGGATACCGGGGTCCAGCCCCACCTCCTCCAGGGCCCGCACCACACGGGCCTCACGGGAAGATCCATCCCCCAGACCATGCACCAGAAGGCCTTCGGCCACAATGTCCGCCACACTCATTCTGGGGCTTAAGCTTGCAAAGGGATCCTGAAACACCACCTGCATCCGTCGCCGGAAGGCTTTCAGCGTCCCGTCCCTTCTGTCATGAAGGGGCGCGCCATCAAGGAAAATCTCCCCCTTTGATGCCAGAAGCCTGAGCACGGCAAGGCCAAGGCTCGTTTTTCCGGAACCGGACTCGCCCACAACCCCTAAGGTCTCCCCCCGGCCCAGCATAAAGGTCGCATCGGAAAGGGCCTTAAATTCCTTTTTCCTTCTGAAAAGTCCTGTTCTGATGGGAAAGGTCACCTCAAGATCCCGCACCTCCAGCAGGGGCCGCCCTTCTTCCTCAACACTTTCCGGAGGTGCCATGTTTTCCGCCTGAAGAAGCCTCCGGGTAAAGACCTCCCTGCCCCCTCCTTCAAACAGTTTTACCGTATCCTCCACCTCCACAATGCGGCCTGCGTCCATGACCGCCGTGCGATCCGTCCCATGGCGCACCACCCCGAGATCATGGGTAATGAGCAGCATGGCCATGCCCATCTCCCGCTGAAGCTTTGACAAAAGGGCCAGGATCTGGGCCTGCACCGTGACATCCAGCGCCGTGGTGGGCTCGTCGGCAATGAGCAGATCCGGCCTGTTGGCAATGGCCATGGCGATCATCACCCGCTGACGCTGGCCTCCGGAAAGCTCGTGGGGATAGGCTTCCATGCGACGTTCCGGTTCAGGGATCCCCACTGCTTCCAGAAGTTCCAGCACCCGCTTTTGCAGTCTTGATGCGGAAACAACGCCCTCATGGACGCGAATGCCTTCTCCGATCTGCCGTCCGATCCGGTGCAAAGGATTGAGAGCCGTCATGGGTTCCTGGAAGATCATGGAAATACGCTTTCCACGGACAGAACGCATGGCAGAAGTCTTTAAGGAAAAAAGATCTTCTCCTTTGAAAAAAATTCTGCCCGAGACCTCGCATCCCGGCCCAGAAGGGAGAAGCCTCAGAATGGCGTGGGCGGTGAGGGATTTTCCCGAACCCGAAGCCCCCACAAGGCCAAGGGTCTCGCCCGGAGCCAGATCCAGGGACACATCCCTTACGGCCGTAAGAATCTCCCCGCCGCCGGGATGAAAACGAATGCCGAGGTTTTCAATGGAGAGCAGAGGCGTCTTCATGCTTTCCGCCCCTCCATTCTGGGATCAAAGGCATCCCGCACCCCTTCTCCGATAAAGACGAGGAGGCTTAAAAGCAGGGCCAGCACGCAAAAAGCAGAAATCCCCAGCCAGGGCGCATGGAGATTGGCCTTGCCCTGGGCCAGAAGCTCTCCCAGAGAAGGAGAGCCGGGAGGCAGGCCAAAGCCGAGAAAGTCAAGCGCCGTAAGGGAGCCGATGGCCGCACTCACCTGAAAGGGAAGAAAGGTTAATGCCGCCACCATGGCGTTGGGCAGAATATGGCGCAGCATGATGCGGCCATGGCCCATGCCCAAGGCCCGTGCCGCACGCACGTATTCAAGGTTTCTGCCCCGGAGAAACTCCGCCCGCACAACGCCCACAAGGCTCATCCAGCCAAAGAGAAGCATGATGGCAAGGAGCCACCAGAAATCCGGGGCTATGACGCTGGAAAGAAGAATGAGAAGGTAGAGAACGGGCAGACCGGACCAGATTTCAATGAAGCGCTGCCCGAAAAGATCCACCCATCCGCCAAAATACCCCTGCAAGGCCCCCGCAAGAACGCCTATGGCAGAGCCCAGGCCCGCAAGGCAGAGTCCGAAAAGAACGGAAATACGGAAACCGTACACCAGCCTTGCCAAAACATCCCGGCCCAGATCGTCGGTGCCCAGCCAGTTTCCCGGAGAAGGCGGAGCAGGAAAGGCCTCCTTCAGGCCAAAATGGATGGTGTCATGGGCAAAGGGAATGGGTGGCCAGATCATGAAGCCCTCTTTCCGGATGAGGGCCTGCACATGGGGGTCGCGGTACACCGCTTCTGTCCCGAGGGTTCCGCCAAAGCGGGTTTCCGGATAGGCCACCAGAACGGGAAAAAAGGATGCGCCCTGATAGCGCACATATAGGGGCCGGTCATTGGCCACCCACTCCGCCGCCAGGGTGAAAATGAAAAGAACGGCAAAGATCCAGAGCGAGATCCAGGCCCTGCCATTTTCCCGGAAACGCCGCCAGCGGCGCTCCCCCACAGGGCCCAGCAAAGGCTTTCCCATATATGCGCCTCCTTTATGCGCCACGGCTTTCAAAATCGATTCTCGGATCCACCAGAGAATAGGTGAGGTCACTCACAAGGTTTAACACCAGCCCCAGCAGGGTGAAAATATACAGGGTTCCGAACATCACGGGATAATCCCGGCCCATGGTGGCCTCAAAGCCCAGAAGGCCGAGACCGTCCAGGGAGAAGATCACCTCCACCAGAAGGGAGCCTGTGAAAAACATGGACACAAAGGCCGCAGGAAAACCCGCAATCACAATGAGCATGGCATTGCGGAACACATGGCCGAAAAGCACCCGGCCTTCGGAAAGCCCCTTGGCCCGGGCCGTTACCACATACTGTTTGTGGATCTCATCGAGAAAGGCGTTTTTGGTGAGAAGGGTAAGGGTGGCAAAACCGCCGATAACCAGGGCTGTCACCGGCAGAACCAGATGCCAGGCATAGTCCAGTATCTTTCCCATCATGGAAAGATCCGCAAAATGAGGAGAGGTCAGACCCCGCAGGGGAAAGATCTGCAGCCAGGCTCCGCCCGCAAAGAGCACCACCAGCAGCACCGCGAAAAGAAAGACGGGCACCGCATTGCCAAAAACCACCAGCGCCGAGGTCCAGAGGTCAAAGCGGGAACCGTGACGTAAGGCCTTGGCCACGCCTAAGGGAATGGACACCAGGTAGATGATCAGGGTGCTCCAGAGTCCTAAGGAAATGGAAACGGGCAGTTTTTCCCCGATGAGCTGCAGAACCGGAGTGCTGCGGAAAAAACTTTCCCCGAAATCAAAGACGAGAAAATCCCGGAGCATCCGGAAATAACGCACATGCAGGGGCTGATCAAAGCCGTACATCTTTTCAATGCGGGAAACCAGTTCCGGATCCAGGCCCTGAGCGCCCCGGTACCGGGATTCGCTGCTTTTGTCCGAGGCAAGAGAGGTGCTCACCGCCACCTCGGAGCCGCCCACACCGGAAACCCGGGCCGTGAGGCCAGGCCCTTCTCCTTCCAGCTGATGCAGCATCTGCTCCACCGGCCCGCCGGGAGCCGCCTGAATGATGAAGAAATTGATGGTGAGAATGCCAAGCAGGGTGGGCACAATGAGCAGCAGTCTGCGCAGGATGTAGGCGGTCATGGTTCTCCCCGTGCATCAGGGTCAAAAGGGATGAAAAAGCCGGAGAAACGAAAACTTCGGTGGTGGTGGACAAAGGGGCCTATTCCGCGTTTTTGTCCCACCAGCTGTAGATGGCAAGTCCATAGGGCGGGGGTGTGTCCGGCATGGCAATGGTGCTGCGATGGGCCAGACGGAAAACCGAGGTATGCCAGTTGGGTACCAGATAATGCCCATGACGCAGCACCCGGTCAAGGCTCCGGCAGGCAGCGATGAGGGAATCTCTGTCCGGAGCCGTGGCAATGGCCTGCACCAGGGCATCCACCGCAGAATCACAGATGCCCATGTAATTCCGGGAACCGGGGGTGGATGCCGCCTTGCAGCTCCAGAAATCCTCCTGCTCGTTTCCCGGAGACAAAGACTGGGGAAAAACCGCCACAGTCATGTCAAAGTCAAAGCTGCGCATGCGGTTCACATACTGGGAAGGGTCCACGGAGCGGATGCGCGCCACGATGCCAAGGCGCTTCAGGTTCTGCACATAGGGCAGCATGACCCGTTCAAAAACCGGGTTGTGCAGAAGAATTTCAAAACGAAAGGGCCGACCTTCCGGTGTATGCAAAACTCCATCCTTCAGGATGCAGCCCGCCTCTTCCAGAAGATCTGCGGCCCGCAGCAGCTGGGCCCGCAGAAAGCCTGATCCGTCCGTCAACGGCGGCAGGGGCACTGGCCCGAACACGTCTTCCCCCAGCATCCCCCGCAAGGGCTCCAGATAACGGAGCTCTTCTTTTGTGGGCAAGCCCTTGGCGGCCATTTCCGAATTGCTGAAATAGCTTCTGGAACGGACATACTGGTCGTGGAAAAGGGTGGTGTTGCTCCACTCAAAATCAAAGGCAAGGCTTAAGGCCTCCCGCACCCGCACATCCTGAAACAGGGCGCGCCGGGTGTTCATGGCAAAACCCTGCATACCGCCGGGAAGCTTATGGGGCAAAACGGTCTTCACGAGATGCCCATCCCTGAAAGCTTTTCCCGTGTACTGGGTGGCCCAGATCTTTGCCGTGTTTTCAAGGCGGAGATCATAATAGCCCGCCTTGAAGGCTTCCAGGGATACGGTGGCGTCCCGGAAATATTCGTAGGCAATGCGATCAAAATTATACTGCCCCCGATTCACAGGAAGCTCCCGGCCCCAGTATTCCCCATCCCGCACATAGACCACCCTGCGGCCCGGCTCAAAGCTTTCCAGGCGGTAAGGCCCGCTTCCCAGGGGAACACGGAACCCCGAGCGGCCAAAGTCCACCCCTTCCCAGTCTTTTTCCGACAAAACGGGAAGCTGTCCCAGAATCAGGGGCAGCTCAGGATTGTCCGGTGTTCTGAAATCAAAGCGCACCTTGCGTTCATCCTCTGCCACCACCTCGGCCACATCCCGGTAATACCGGGCATAGTGGGGTTTTCCATCCTTCACCAGCATGCGGAAGGTAAAAGCCACATCCGAGGCCCGCACCGGAGTCCCGTCATGGAAACGGGCTTGGGGGTGCAGGGTGAAACGGATCCAGCTGCCGTCCTCCGCCAGGGTCACACTTTCCGCCAGCAGCCCATACTGGGCAAAGGGCTCATCATCGGAAGAGGTCATGAGGGTGTCAAAGAGAAGTCCGATGCCGGACGCCGCCATGCCCTTCATGATAAAAGGATGAAAACTGTCAAAGGTACCGAGGGCTTCCAGACGGAGCATCCCCCCTTTGGGGGCATCGGGTCTTACATAGGCAAAATGGGTGAAGTCCGGGCCGTAGGCGGGTGCTTCTCCCAGAGACAGGGCATGCCGGGGCAGGGCTTGGGCAGAAAGGGAGTCTGCCCAGAGCAGGATGCAGGCGAAAAGGACCAGGATTCTTTTTTTACACATTCTTTCCCCTCTTGTAGGGCATTCTGTGCCCCTTCACACAACCCCCCCGGAAATCCATCCGTTCTGAAAGAGCCAGGACAATAAAATTTTAAAATTAAAGCCTTTTCCTGTTCCGAAAAGTAAAGGATCCTCATTCAGATCGGCATCCGTAAAAATCTGCATGGCCCATGAATGCAAGGCGGAATCATTTGGATCCATGGCACTACAGACACTCCCCCCTGTTCGATAACGGACGACTCCCTTTAAAAAAGAGGCTGGGGCCCGATTTACGGCCATTTTCCTCCCAGTGCGGGCAGTCGAAATCCCGCCTGTCCTGCATGAGGCAGGAATTTCTCTGATTCATGCAGCTATCAAGACAGTCAAAATCCCCCGGAGGGCACAGAGCCTCGCACTGATCCCGGTTCGCATCGCATCGCGACAGAGCAGAGCTGAAAACCTCATTACAGCAGTTGGTGCAGACAATGAAATCCGGACAGCCATGAATACAGTCAATATAGGTACCGGTTGCGCCATGGGAAACAGGCCCGGTCATGAAGATCAGGGCCGGAGCCAGAAACGAATAAAAAAGCAGCGTCTGGATCTTTTTCATGTGGCTTCTCCTTCGATGTATGCGAATGTCCAGGAATATCATGCCGCCTCAATAAATTGCAGTGATCATGCCAGACAAAAAATCCCCCCATCCCCGCATCCGTCTCCATCCAGTGCCAACGGCATGCCCATATGCATGACAACAAAATGGTCAATGGCAACAATATGCGCACCCGCCGGAGAATCCGTCGCTGCAGGATGTCAAAGCGTCCTGTGCGCAAAAATGTCCTTTCCTATTCTTCCGTCCGGATATGGAGCAAGGATGCCCTTTGTGGATCCAGCACCTCACGGGCCAGCTCCCGCAGATCCGCATCCGTCCAGGCTTTGTAATCCTCAAGCAGAGTGCGGGCCCAGTTGCGCTGCTCCGGCCATCGCACGGAACCGTCCAGCACCCCGTAAAGCCAGTAACGGTTATCCTGCTGCCGGGTTACAAGGCTGTTCAGAAGGGGTCCCCGAACCCGCTCCAGAAGTTCTCCATCGAGGGCCCCGTCCCCCAAGTCCCTCGCCAGGCTGAGAAGATTTTTTCCCACAAGCTCCACCTGATCCGGCGCAAGGGAAACCCCCGCCATGATCCCCCCCCATTCCGACCATAGGGGATAGGCCCAGTAATAACTGAAAGGACTGTAGGCTGCGCCGAGATTCTCCCGAATCTCTTCCCGCAGGCGTTCTTTGAGAACCCCCGACAGAAGGTTCAGACCTCTGTGCCGCAGGGAAGAAACCTCGCCTGAAACGGGAAACCCCCACTGCACAAGACTTGCGGGCGGACTCGCTTTCACCCTGGCCTCCATGCGCCCACCTTCAGGAAATGCCGGAGCCTCGGCAGGAACCCCTATGCTCTGATCACCGCGCACCGCACGCATACCGAGAATATTCCCCACAAGTGCCATGGCCGCATCCGGATCCACGGCCCCCACAAGGGAGATTTCCAGAGGGGCAGAGGCCAGAACCGGTCCCAGCCAGGCTGCGATGTCCCCCACTGTCCAGGCGCTGAGATCCCCTTCCTCAGGCGGACAGAACCGAGGATCGCCACCGGTGAAAAAACAGGGACCCATGCGCTCAAAACTTTTATCCACACTGCCCGCAGCCTCCCGGATTCCCCGGAGATACCGGGCGCGCACAAGGCTGAAGGCCTCTTCCCGGAAACCCGGATCTTCCAGCTGGGCCCGCAGAAGATGCAGAAGATCCCCAAGCTCTGCCCTTCTTGCTTCTCCGTCAAAAAAGTGGTGATCCACATCCATACCAAAACGTAAGCTTACTCTTTTTCCCGCAAGAACTGTGTTCAGATCCTCCTGGGTCAGTACCGAGGTGCCGGAAAAATTCAGGGTGTCCGCAGCCAGAAAGGAAAGCCCCGGCCAGGGCTCTCCGGCCCGGCCCGTTCCGAAACGCACCCGCATGCGCACCCGATCCGGCTCAAAGTCCGTCGCCTTGATGTGGAGCAGGGTACCATCTGCATAAAGAACATCAAAGATTCCAAGTCCCTCATCCTCCCAGACCTGCTGCACCGTATTTTTTTCCAAAGGCGGCGGCAGATAGGGAAAGAGGAGAGCCCCACGTTCTTCCAGCCCACCGGCATCCAGATGGCCTGCCTCCAGATAGATCCGGCGCATGGCCTGGCGTAGAGCCACTTCCTGGGATGAAAGGCCCTCACCCATGAGCCGGACAAGACGGTGATTGCCGCCCCAGAGTTCCCGGAACGTCCGGTTCACCCCAGAAAGGGGAACATCGCCCAGAAAGGGAAGGATCTGCTCCGCCATGGTCTCCGGTGCCACAGGTACATTGTCACCATAGAAATCCCGGAGCAGGGAAGCGGCTATGGCACCGCTTTCCCGCCGGGCTGCGGCCGCAGCCTGACTCTCAAACCAGGCCACAAGCTCTCCACGAACCCGGTCCAGTTCCGCCTGGGTAAAGCCCTGCACCAGGGCTTCCCGCAGGGTGCGGGTGAGAAGGGCAAGGGCCGCTTCCCAGTGTTCGGGATCGCAGGCGGCGCGCATGTCCGTCATGCGCAACCGGCCATACAGGTCATGGGTGTAGGCCACGGCAGAAAGAAAGGGGGTATCCGGTCTTTCCTTCAGACGCTCCAGCCTCAGCCCCAGAAGGCGCATGGCCATGTAGCGCAGCACCGAAGCCTCTTCCGAAGCCAGAGTGTGGGCTTCAAAGGGCAGGGGCTCCACCTTTCCGATGGCCACCTGAAGCCCGCCGCTCCCAGGTTCCGCATGATAGAAAAACTTCAGACCCTGATGGGAAGATTCTCCCAGGTCCGGCTCCGCCTGAGCGGGCGCACGGGAACGCAAAGGGGCAAACTTCAGGCGGATCTCTTCTTCCACCGCCTTTCTGTCCATCTCTCCCACCAGAAAAAGCACCATGCGCTCCGGCCTGTACCAGGTGTCATAGAAGGCCCGGAACTCCGCCTGCCCCGCCCCTTCAATCACGGATTCAAGGCCAATGGGCGGACGCTCGGGAATGCGGGTGCCCTGAAACAAAAAGGCCTGCTCCGCCTGCTGCATGCGGTAGGCGGCGGAATCCCGGTCCCGCTTTTCGGCCAGAACAATACCCCGCTCCCGCACAATCTCCTCCGGCGGCAGCAGAAGCCCGCCCGCATAATCCGCCATGACCTGAAGGCCCCTGGCCAGGGTTTCGGGCTTTCCCTCAGGCAGGACAATGTCATAGACCGTGCGGTCAAAGGCGGTGTGGGCATTGGTGTCTCCGCCGAAATTCATGCCGATTTCCTGAAAGAAATGGATGAGACTGCCCGGAGGAAAATGCGTGGAACCGTTGAAGGCCATGTGTTCCAGAAAATGGGCCAGTCCCTCCTGGCCTTCGGCCTCATGGCGGGAGCCTGCCTGCACAAAGAGGTGCATGTGCACCCGGCCTCTGGGGTGATCATTGGGAAAGAGTACATAACGGAAGCCATTTTCAAGACGACCGTAGTGCAGTCGGCTGTCCGGAGAAAGATCGGAGGCCTCCCAGGGCCAGGCCATGGTGGATTCCCCGGCCAGGGAAGGTGTGAAACCGGACACAAGAAAAGTCATGAGAAAACCCCATAAGACAAAAAATCGACGCATGTGTTCCTCCCGGAATCCATGGGTTATGGCAAAAAACCAGATCCAGCCTCTACAGCCTTTCCCGGATTGCGGGCCAAGCATGCCATGGCAGAACAAAGAGCGCAAGCAGGCCCCCTGTAGCAATCCGTTTCACTCCGCCTCCAGCACGGCTAAAGCCTGCATCCGGGCCACAAGTTCCCGGACTTTCCCGGACCAGTCCGGATCTGTGGCCAGTTCTGCAAAAATCCCCCCCGCCTCCTGATACCGGCCCAGACGCCAGAGACAAAGCCCCTTTGCATAGCGCGCTTTTTGCCCGTCTTCCGCCTGTTCCAGACTTTTCAGGGCAAGGGCATAGGCTCCCCTTTCCATATGGATGCGGGCCTCCAGCATCCGGGCTTCGGTTCCTTCGGTTTTTTCCAGGAGAAGAAGAGCGGCCCTTCTTCTGCCCGCAGCCAGAAGCAGTCTCACCCTTTCAAGGGCACTCCCTTCCTTTTCATCCTCCAGCACCCTGGCCGCAGCGGAAGGCAGGCCTGCGGTTCTGTACATGCGGGCGACAAGATCAGAATCCGGGGAATCCGAAACCCTGAGACTTCGGGCCACCTCAAGACTTACGGCCGCCCGGCCCCGGTTTCCCGAAAGATCCTCCGCACGGGCAAGGAGCATCCAGTCTTCAATCTGGGAACTTTCCACCACAAAGCCCCGTAAAAGACCCAGGATCGTTTGATCCATCCTGCCTGAGGCCAGAGCGGCATGGCCCATAAGGCGCAGCCAGGCTGGATTTTTTTCTTTTTCCACCCAGGGCCACAGGGTTTCCACGGCAGCCTTGAAATCCCTCGCCCCATACTGGCAGAGGGCCAGACCATGGGCGTCTTCTCCGGCTTCCGAAAGAGAAAGGGCCTTTTCAAAGGCCCGGATTCCTTTTGTATGGGCCTCCATCCGGTAATAACTCCAGCCAAGGTTTCTCCATAAAAAGAGATCTTCCGGCGCAAGGAGAAGCCCCCTCTGAAAGGCCTCCGCAGCTCCCCCTGTATCCCCTGTACGAAAACGGGCCGTACCGAGAAGGCCCCAGAATTCCTTGTGCTTTCCCCAGTCCTTTTCCAGGGAAAGGAGAAGATCCAAGGCTTTTTTCTCCTCTTTTTTTTCAAGGAGAATGAGGGCTTCCCGCAAACCTTCGGAAGAAAAACTCTTCAAAGGCAAGGCATGAAAGAAAACCCCCAGTACAAGCAGCATCCCGCACAGCGTTTTCATGGCCCCTCCCCCCCGAAATGGATGGGAAGCTCAAAACGGGTCACCACGTCCCTGTCCGCCACCCGGCCCGGTGTAAAGCGCCACTGCCGGGCCGCATCCACGGAAGCCGCCTCAAAATACCCCGGAGGTTCTGCGGACAGCACCCGCACCTCCCGCACCCTTCCGGTTCTGTCCACCTCCATGAGCAGCCGGACCCGTCCTTCCCGGATACCCTGCCTGCGGGCCGCATAGGGAAAAACCGGGACCACCCTGTGCAGAGGCCTTGGCGTTTCATCCAGCTCCCCAAGACCGTACACCCGATCCGAAAGTGGCGGACCGGAAGAAGGAAGGGTGGCAGATGGCGGAGAAAAACCTTCCAGATCCGGAGGCCGCACATCCGCAAAATTTTCCGAAACAAAGGGAAGATGGGGTGACAAAGGAGGCGGGGTTTCCCTCAGGATGAAATCTCCAAAGGCAGGGGGCAGGGTTTCAAAGGCGGGAAGCAGCGGGGAAGAAACCTCCCTTTCCAAAGAAGGAGCCTGGGGAGAAAGGGGGGCTTCAAGGTGGATGGCAAGGGCCGGACCTTCCCAGGGACGCTTCAGATCTGCATTCTTTTCCGTGAAGAAAAAAAGACCAAAGAGCCAGAGGGTAAGGATCAGACCGCAGATCCCGCAGAAAAGCCAGCGCGCTCCCTCCCTCACTCCGGCCTCCGGGCCGCAAGGGCCAGATGGGGCACCCCCGCCAGGCGGCAGATGTCGAGAACCCGCATCAGCATACCGGAAGGACAGTCCCGATCCGCAGCCACCACCACCAGAGCGCCGGGATTTTCAGTGGCAAAGGCCTGCATCCGGCCCCGGAGCACACCGGGATCCACGGGAACATCCTCCAGAAAAACCCGGCCTGCGGCATCCACAGCCAGCACCAGACGCACGTTTTCCGCCTCCACCGCCGTTTGGGCCGAAGGCCTCTCCACAGGCACGGAGGTCTCCCGGATAAAGCTCGCATTCACCACAAAAAAAATCAGCAGAATGAAGATCATATCCAGAAGGGGTGCCATGTCGAGGCCAGGTGCGTTTTTCTTTCTTCTGTGGCGCAGGACTCTTTTCATGGGGTCTTCTTCCGGAAAAGGCGGGCGTGACGACGTTCCAGCACATGGGCCATGAAAAGCCCCGGAATGGCGGCAAGAAGTCCCGCCTGGGTACTCATCAGGGCTTCGGCAATGCCTCCGGCCATGGCCCGGTTTCCGGAAAGGCCTGCGGCCTGAAGGCCCGCAAACATATGGATCATGGCGGACACCGTACCGAGAAGCCCCACAAGGGGAGCCGCCGCAGCCAGCACCCGTATGGCACGGATGCGGTAAGGAGCCAGGGTCAGGGCCTGATCCAGATTCTGCGGCCTTGCAAGATCCCAGAGGGTTTTCAGGCTCAGGGTCCAGATGAAAACGGCCATCAGACCCGCGCACCAGACCCAGATTCCCATGGAGAACCAGGACTCCCAGACCAGCATTTCCCGGAACGGAAGACTCACGGCGCTTCCCCCTTCTCCAGAAGGGCCAGCGCCTCCATGCCCCTGTCTTCGGCTTCAAGGGCCAGACGTTCCGCCCTGCGGGACAGAAGATGGTGAGCAAGCAGCAGGGGAACGGCCACCCCAAGACCCCACTGGGTGGTGATGAGGGCCTCGGAAATCCCGCCGGACATGAGCCGCACATCCCCGGCCCCCATCTGGCTCATCACCCGAAAGGAGGCCATCATGCCCGTCACTGTGCCGAGCAGCCCCAGCATGGGAGCTAAAGCCGCCATGACTCCAAGGGTGGCAAGCCCCTTTTCCATCCGATCCGACCAGGCGGCCGCCGCAGCCTCCACGGCCTGCTCCCGGAAAAGGACCGTTTCATGCCGCAGCCGGACGGCCAGTGCCACCACCGAAAGGGCCGGGCTCCGGGCCTCTTTTTCCATGCAAAGGGCCCTTTCCCCATCCTGAAGCACATCCACAAGATGCAGGGTTTCTTCTTTGCAAAAACGCAGGCGAAAGAGGACAAAACCCCGGATCAGAAAAATCCCAAAACCCACCAGTCCGATAAAGAGAATGGGCCAGAGCAGAAGCCCTCCTTCCCGCAGCGCAGCTTGAAGCCCCCGCCTGCCGCCGTTTCCGGAAAGGACCAGACCCCTGGAAAGATCCAAAGGCAGAATCTGGGCCTCCCCTGCCACCCCCTTGCGGATGGCCCGGCCCTCACGCCAGGAAGGAGAATGCTCCGCCTCCCTGTATACAGCATCCTTGTCATGGGGGAGCACAAACAGGGGTTTTCCTTGCCCATCCACGGCCAGGCCTGCAAGGGCTCCCACACGCAAAAGCTGTCCTGGTTTTTCCCGCCCATCCTTTGCAAGGAAGGTAATGGGATGGACAGCCACATGGTCGCAAGCTTGCAGATGAAAACGCAGGGCTTCCAGAAAGGTCTCAAGCCGAGCGGAAGACAAGGCCCCCATTCCTTCCCTTCCAGGCAGGGGAAAAAGGGGGTAGGTCAGGGAAGGGGCAAGGAGAGATCGGAATCGTTCTTCCGCTTCAAGCTGTTGGGCGGCCAGAGCCGCGCCCGTAAGCTCGGAAGTTTTACGCACCGCTTCCATGCGCCGGGTTTTTTCGATCAGACCATCCAGGACCTTTCTTTTTTCTCCATTCTCCACCCTCAGGCGCACAAGTCTTGCTTCCAACGCCTTACGTCTTGCGGCAAGCGCCTCCCTTTCTTCTGCAAGGGCTTGTGTCTGAAGAATCGTGTCTTCCGCGAGACGCCCAAGAACCGCATCCAGGGGAGAAAGCTCTGCGTGAACAAGCCCCCCCAAACCCAGATAAAAACATAAAACAAGAAAAAGCCGGGGCATCAGGGAACCTCCGGAAGGGTAAGCCAGATCAATCCTGCGGGAACACGACGTTCCACCATGGCAAAAGCCCTTTCCACGCTCCGAGCTGCGGTGGCGTCCAAGGGCAAAAAAAGTCCCCTTTCCCCTGACCAGCGAGCCACAAGGGCTTTATCCGGTGAAAGAAAAAAAAGACCTGCTGCACCAAGATGCAAAAGGGTTCCATGCAGCATCTCGCCCTCCACAGCCACCGTTGCAGCCGCAGCATCCGGGAACAAACCCAGATTCAACTCCGCCTCCACCACCTCCAGGGCTCTGCGAAAACGGCTCTGGGTATCCATTTCCCCATCTTCCAGGGCTGAACGCAGGGTCTGCAAACGTCCCTTCCGTTCTTCCAGACGAAAGGGTACCAATCCTTCCATTCGTTTTTCAAGGAAGGTGAGAAGATCTCCCAAAAGGGGTTCCACAAGGCGGGCCAGACCTGCGGCCTCCTCCCCTTCCCCTTCCAGGGCAAGGAGCCGCTCCTGCTGTCTTGCCATACGCTTTTCCAGCATATGGTTTTCATAAATAAGGGCCTCCACCTCCGCCTCCAGGGCGCGGATCGCCTGACGCTGCCTTTCCTCCTCCTGTAAAAAAGCCTCCACCTTTTCCTGGGCTTTCTGTGCAGCGCTCAAAGTCGCGTCCATGCGCGCTTCCGGGTCTTTCTCCCTTGCATCCGGAATCTGGGGAAAGCAGAGCAGAAGCAACAGCCAAAGGCTGCAGATCTTTGTCATCCATCCTTTTTTCCATCCCAAGCCAGGAGTCATGTCTTCTCTCAGAAACGCCTTTTTTTCTTCTTTTTGAAGGATCAGACCTCGCGAAAAGATCTGCTCGCACCTTCCGCCTTTTCACCCTGAATCCGGCCATTCATTGCCGCGCCCCTGCCCTTTAAGAGTCCATACCGCGAGTGTCAAAGAGTAGCGTACGCTAAAAAAAACACAAGAAACAATTGGGATGGACTCCCCAAAAAATCAGACACCTCCATTGCAGGAACACAACATACGGATATTACAAACACAAAAAAGCTTAAAACCCCATCCCGAAGTCCGGATCGCATCCCAAAGGCCCCAAGGTTTTTCAAGGGTTCTTCAGAAGGCCCTGGAGAAAGCAGCCCCCACCTCCGCCCATTCCCCTTGAGACCAGAGGCGCTTCCGTATCCCCTTCCCCACCTCCGCTTTCTCTGGGAACACCATTCAGCACAGCCACCCCATCCAGATCAAAACCTGCGGAAATTTTTGTGGGATAGGGCGCGTAAACCTTATTACCAAAATGGTCTTGCGTGCTCCCGTCCCCCACCACATCCACAAGGCGGAGATAGGGAATGTCGTTCAGATTCACAAGGCCTGAGCGTACGGCTTCGAAATCCTTTAGGTCTTCCAGGTCAAAGGGCGTACCAAACCCTGCTCTGTATTTTCCCGCAAAACCATCAATATCCGTAGGATCCACATGCCCAAAGGCATGCACAGGATTCTGGGTCAGGGAGTGGGCGGGAAAACGCACAAAATTCCTGCCATCGGTGGAGACCTCCACAAAGGCCAGCTCCAGAAAGGTATCGCTGAAACTGTTGCCGAAAACGGCGAAATCCCAGCCCTCGCGGTTCATAAGCGGCGCATCAAAGGTGAGTACAATACTGCCCCCCCTTCCCAGGGAAAGCACATCCGAAGCCTTCCCCGTGGCAGGCCCCATGGCGCGCTGCGGATCCATCCAGGGATCTTCCACGGCTTCTCCCGGAACATACTCGCGAAAGCCCGTGGCCCAGGCGATGATGCCCCCATGCCCCAGAATGAGGGCCTGAGAGCCGGGACGTCCCGCCTCCGGCGCATAGGGACCGGCCAGGATCCGGGTGCAGAAAAAAATAAAAAAAACAAACACAAACCAGGCAGAAACACGCATGACAAACCTCCTTATGCAGCGCATGGATCCAAAAAACAAAAGGCCTGACTTCAGGGCTTTAACCTGAAGAAGGCCTGGCAGACGCCCCTTTTGCCTTCTTTTCTATACCCGATGCGTTCTCAGAAAAAAACCTCAACCCCCACCTTCAGATTCCGCCCCGGCATGGGATAGACAGAGCCGGAATACGCCGCCAGGGCGTAGGAAGCATCCCAGAGGTTGTTCACTTCCAGAAAAAAAGCCAGAGG